>NZ_JBEXNM010000032.1:0-90168 GCF_040611095.1 Streptomyces sp. NPDC003077
CCGCGATCGGTGCACCGCCCGCGCGAGCCCACCCCGGCCGGCCCGCCGCCCAGCCCCCCCCACCCGGGGGCGCCGGGGGGCGGCGCGGGGGGGGCCCCCCCCCCCCCGGGGGGCCCCCCCCCCCGACTCCCACCCCCACCGGGAACGCCCACCTCCCCACCCCCCACCTCCTCCCCCGCCCCCCGGCCCGCTTCCTCGGCCGGGAGCGGCAGCTCGCGGCGCTCTCCGGCGTCCTGGCCCACGACCCGCCCACCGGTGACAGCCCGCTGGCCGTCGTCACCGGCCCGGCCGGCGTCGGCAAGACCGCCTGCGCCGTCCAATGGAGCCACCTCCACGCCGCCGCCTTCCCCGACGGGCAGCTCTTCGCCGACCTGCATGGTTTCGGGGACGGTGACGAGGCCCGGCCGATCGACGTCCTGCGCGACTTCCTCCTCGCCCTGGGCACGCCCCCGGACCGGGTGCCCTCCTCCGCGCCCGCGGCCTCCGCCCTCTTCCGGTCGCTGGTCGCCGGGCGCCGGATGCTGGTCGTCCTCGACGACGCCGGCAGCTCGGCCCAGGTGCGCCCGCTGCTGCCCGGCGGGCCGCACTGCGCCACCGTCGTCACCAGCCGCACCCGGCTGGACGGGCTCGTCGCCACCGACTGCGCGCGCCCGGTCCCGATCCAGCCGCTCGGCGCGGACGAGGGCACCGCGCTGCTCGGCGCCGTCCTCGGCACCGACCGGGTCGCCGAGGAGCCGGACGCGGCCCGCGAACTCGTCGCCCTCTGCGACGGCCTGCCCCTGGCCCTGCGCGCCGCGACGGCCCAGCTCACGGCCCGCCCGCGCTGGCGCCTGGCCCGGCTCGCCGCGGCGCTGCGGGACGAACGCCGGCGGCTGGCGCTCCTGTCGGCCGAGGACACGGGGGTGGCGGCGGCGCTGCGGATGTCGGTCGCCCGGCTCTCCGCGGACGACGCCCGCCTCCTGCGCGCGCTGGCCGCCAGCGGCGGCGGCCGGCTCAGCACGTCACTGGCGGCCTCGCTCGCCGGGGCCGACGCCGACCGCATCCAGGACGGCCTGGACCGCCTCGCCGACATGCACCTGGTGGACGA
The DNA here is from genome assembly GCF_040611095.1 of Streptomyces sp. NPDC003077. Classification (NCBI taxonomy): domain Bacteria; kingdom Bacillati; phylum Actinomycetota; class Actinomycetes; order Kitasatosporales; family Streptomycetaceae; genus Streptomyces; species Streptomyces sp. NPDC003077. The sequence goes on from NZ_JBEXNM010000032.1 coordinate 1,088, forward strand.
GGAGGCCACCGACGTCTACACGATCAGCTCCCTCACCCAGCTCTTCGCCCGGGACGAGGGGGGCTCGGCGGACCGGAAGAAGGAGGAGTGACCCTGGGGGCGAGTGACCCCGGGGACGAGCGGGCGGTGACGGCCGGGGCCACGGCGAACGGGGGGCCACGGCGAGCGGGCGGGGCGGCCGGGGCCCGGGCCTGGGCGAACGGGCCGGGGACGACTGGGGACGGCTGCGGCCAAAGAAGCGCCGCCCGGGGCCGCCCGCGGCCAAAACCAACGGACCGGGGCCCCGCAGCCAAAGGCGGCCGGAAACAGCAGCCAGAAGCAGCGGCCAGGAACAGGGGTAGCGCGGACTGAGCGGGGACTGAGCACGGCCTGACCGGGGGCTGACCTCCCCCACCACCCCCACGTTAGGCGGGCGTTAGTGACACACCAACGCCCCCCGGCAGTCTTGTGGACGTACCGAGCACAGCACCCCAGTCGTCACCGCTCACCACACCCAACGGGGGACCCGCCATGCCGCGCAACGCCGCCACCGCCGACACCACCACCGCCGCCACCGCCGCACCCCGCGGCCCCCGCGCCCGCACGCTGCGGATCGCCGCCGCCGGCCTGACCGCCGTGGCCGCCCTCTCCCTCACCGCGTGCTCCGGCCAGGACACCACCAAGCCCGCCGCCTCCGGCACCCCCGCCTCCACCACCCAGGAGGCCACGCCCACACCCCCGGCACCGGCCGCCCAGGGCACCGGCGGCGCGCAGGCCGACGGCCGGCAGCAGACCGGCGGCCAGCACAAGGGCGGCGGCGCGGGCAGCCAGGCCTCCGGCGGGAACCACGCCGAGCAGGCGTCCACCGGCCACGGCACGACCGCCAAGCCGGGCACCCCCGCGGCCGGCGGCAAGGGCTCCGGCACCGCCACCACCCAGCGCGCCACCTGCGACCCGTCCAAGGTCACCATCGTCGCCAAGACCGTCAGCCGGCCGATCAACCACCTGCTGATCCAGGCCACCAACACCTCCGGCAAGAGCTGCGACCTGTACGGCTCCCCGTTCCTGAAGTTCGAGGACGCCCAGGCCCCGATCGCCCGCCTGGAGGGAAGCAAGCCGCAGGCCGTGGTCACCCTCGCCCCGGGCCAGTCCGGTTACGCCGGCCTCATGACCTCCTCCGGCGACGGCTCCGGCACCAACGGCCGCGACATGAAGAGCCTGACGGTCTACCTCTCCAACCGCGAGGGCAACGGCAGCGCCCCCGGCCAGGCGAACGTCGCCCTGCCCGGCGGCTCGGTCTACATCGACAGCTCCGCCTGGGTGACGTACTGGCAGCAGAACGTCGGCGACGCCCTCAACTGACGACGGACCGCGCCCCCAACCGGAACCCGCACCGCGAACCGGCCCAACCACCCCGCCTCCGCCCACGATTGGCCCCACCCGGCCCGGGTACCCGACCCGAGGACCGGCCGGAAAGCCAACCATGTACGGAGGCGGAACCATGGGCATCGGATGGTGCATCGGTCTGCTGGCGGTGGGAGGAATCCTCACCTTCGCCGTGGACTGGGACCTGGCCGGGGTCAACGTCCACCTCGTCGGCCTGATCCTGATGGCGGCCGGCATCATCGGCATCGCCGCCTACGTCAGCATCTTCAAGCGCCGCCGGGTCCAGCCCCCCAAGCCCGGAGCCCCGGTGGTGGAGGAACACCACCGCATGCACTACGAGGACTGATTGATCACCGGTCAGCAAACGACCACCGGCATCGGGAACGACCACAGGCGACAGAAACGACCACCGGCAACACGAAGGGCCGGGCCACCGCGACAGTGGCCCGGCCCTTTCGTTCACATGCGAGGACGCTGATACGAGCGCCCAGCGGAGCGGAAGGGACGGAAGGCCGTGGCCCTCACTCCCCCTCGGCACCCCCGCTGTCCATCCCCGCCAGCACCAGCCCCAGCCGCCGTTCGCCGTCCGGGACGACGCGGATCGGGACGCCCCAGTCCTGCTGGTGGACGTGGCAGGCCGGGTACTCGATCGACGGGTCGTCGTCGCAGGAGGCGGCCATGGCGGAGACGTGCAGGACGCCCTCGGTGACGCCGTCGGCGAGGACGAGTTCGCGGGTCAGGTCGGTGTCGGCGCCGTCGCCGGAGGCCAGGAGTTCGGGCGGGGTGGCGCTGACCAGGAGGCGGGTGGACGGGCCGTAGCGGGTGTCCAGCTTCTGGCCGGCCGGGGCCTGGAAGACGACGTCCAGGCGGAGGGTGCCGGGGCCGACCTCGGTCGCCGCGCGCTGGGTGCGGTGGGCCACCGACGCGACGCGGACCGCCTCCTCGGGCAGGCGGAGCCGGGTCAGGCGGTGGCGGGCCGACTCGACGACGACGATGTCCTCGTCCACCAGCACCGCGTCCGAGGGCTCGCGCAGGTCGGTCGCCAGGGTCGTGACCTCGCCGGTCGCCGGGTCGTAGCGGCGCAGCGCGTGGTTGTAGGTGTCGGCGATCGCCACCGAGCCGTCCGGCAGCGCCGTGACGCCCAGCGGGTGCTGGAGGAGCGCCTGCTCGGCGGCGCCGTCGCGGTGCCCGAAGTCGAACAGGCCCGTGCCGACCGCCGTGTGGATCCGCCCCTCCCGGTCGAGCCAGCGCACCGCGCTGGTCTCCGAGTCGGCGATCCACAGCCGATCCTCGGTCGCGGCCAGCCCGGAGGGCTGCGCGAACCACGCCTCCTCGGCCGGGCCGTCCACCAGGCCCTCGTTCGTCGTACCGGCCGCGGCCCGGACCGTGCCGTCCTGGGGGTCGTACGTCCACAGCTGGTGGACGCCGGCCATGGCGATCCACACCCGCCCGTCGAAGTACGCCACGTCCCACGGCGAGGACAGGTCCACCTCGCGCGCCGGGCCGGAGGTCGGTGAGCCCTGCCACCACTGGCGTCCGGTGCCCGCGACCGTCGCCACCTCGCCGGTGGCCGGGTCGAAGGTGCGCAGCGCGTGGTTGACGGTGTCGGCGACGATCACCAGACCGTCCCCGCCCTCCCCGCCGTCCGTGGCATCCGTCGAGGGCAGCAGCGCCAGGCCCTGCGGCTCGCTGAACGCGGCGCGGTCGGCCGGGCCGTCCACGAGCCCGCGCTCCCCGGTGCCGATCCGGCGCAGCACCCGCTCCCCGTCCGCGTCCAGTTCGACGAGCTGGTGCCGGGTGGAGTCGGAGACCAGGAACGTGCCGCCGGGCAGCCGCAGCGCCTTGCCGGGGAAGCGCAGGTCGCTCGCGACCGGCTCCGGCGGAACGTACGGCCCGTCGCCGCGCCGCAGCGTCCCCTTGGCCTCGTGCTCGGCCTCCAGCTCCTGGACCAGCTTCTCGATGGCGTGAGCGTGCCCCTCGCCGGCGTGCTGGGCCACGACGTAGCCCTCAGGGTCGATGACGACGAGCGTCGGCCAGGCCCGGACGGCGTACTGCTTCCAGGTGGCCAGCTCGGGGTCGTCCAGGACAGGGTGCTCGACCTCGTACCGCTCCACCGCGTCGACGACGGCCTGGTGCTCCGCCTCGTGCACGAACTTCGGCGAGTGCACACCGACGATCACCACCGTGTCCCGGTGACGCTCCTCCAGCTCGCGCAGCTCGTCCAGGACGTGCAGGCAGTTCACACAGCAGAAGGTCCAAAAATCGAGGATGACGATGCGTCCCCGCAGGTCAGCGAGGGACAGTTCCTTGTTGCCGGTGTTGAGCCAGCCGCCCTTGCCGATCAGCTCGGGGGCCCGGACGCGTGCGCGGGAAGCCATGTACGCATTCAACGTCATGGTGGCGCCGTGGCATTCCAGGGGGGTGTGGTGTTCGGCCACGGGAGGGAGGGGCGGGGGTGACGGGTGGGGCTCAGGAGGAGGACGGGAAGACGATGCCCCCGGCCGGGGTGGTCACGGTCGGGGGTGTCGTTTCGTACGGCGGGTACGGGCCCGGGGTCAGAAGGCGCCCGGGCCCGGAGGGAACCCGGGATCGGAAGGAACCCGCGTTCAGAAGGCGCCCGGGTTCAGAAGGCCCCCTCAGAAGTCCAGCAGCTCCCCCGGCAAGTCGAAGGTCTTGCTCTTCCCGCTCGTCAGGTCCACGCGGGTGACGGTCTTCTCGGTGAAGACGAGCCAGCCGGAGGGGGTGTGGCGGATGCCGAGGGAGTCGGGGAGGTCGGGGAGCTTGGTGCGGTGGAGTTCGCGGCCGGTGGTGGCGTCGAGTTCGACGAGTTCGGTGTGGCCGGCGGTGGCGATGGCGGCGACGACGGAGTTGCCGGTGGCGGCGACGCCGTCCACGCGTCCGCCCTGGGCGGTGAGGACGCTGTGGTCCGCGTGCCGCTCCAGGGTGACCTTCAGGGCGCCGGAGCCGGCGGGCTTGTGGGTGCCGGCGAGGACGGGGTGGCCGTTGGGGCAGGCCAGTTCCTGGACGTCGGCGCCGGAGGGGGCGGTGATCGTGCGGGTGGCGCCGTCGGTGAGGTCCAGGACGGTGACGGTGGTGCCCGAACCCGAGCGGGCCCCGAGGCACACCTTGTCGGAGGCGGCGGGGTCGGAGGCGGTGAGGGTGATGGTGCCGGGGATCTTGGCCTCGCGCTGGGTGGTGCGGTTGGCGGCGTCGCGGATCAGGACGCTGGTGTCGCCGCCGGAGCCGCCCTGGCGCTTGCCGGGCAGGCCGGCGACGGCGGCGATGCGGGTCTTGCCGGGGACCAGGTCGCGCAGGCCCTCGGTGTCGCCCTTGCCGTCCAGGGTGTGGTCCTTGCGGTTGACCTCGTAGAGGCGGTCGGGCTTGCCGTCCTTGCGGGGGACGGAGAGCAGGCGGCGGCCGTCGGCCAGCTCGGTGATCTGCGGGCTGATCACCTCGTCGTCGTCCTCCTGGGTGGGGACGGCGACCAGGCTCTCGGCGGTGGCCTTGCCGGGGTTGATGCCGACGACGGTGACCAGGCCGGAGACCTTGGCCAGGGCGAAGGTCTGGGCGCCCTTCCAGTCGGTGCCCAGTTCCACGCCGCCGGGGCCGCCGCATCCGGTGGTCAGGGCGGCGGTGGCGGTGGTGGCGAGGGCGGCGAGGAGGAGGGCGGTGCGCCGGGGGGCGCGGCGGGGGGTGGCCATGGTGGGTGTCACCAGTCCTTCATTGCGTCGGTGGGGGACATCCGGGCCGCGCGGCGGGCGGGGGCGAGCGCGCCGGCGGCCACCACGAGCACGGTCAGGGCCAGGAGGAGGGCGAGGGTGCCCGGGGCGGGGAGGAGGACCCAGCCTTGTACGTAGGGGGCGAGGTCGGGGGTGCCGCGCAGGAGGGCGGCGCCGGCGGCGCTCAGGCCCGCGCCGAGCACGGTGCCGAGGACGGCGGCGATGGCGCCGACCAGGGCCATTTCGGTGATCAGCAGGCCGAGGACGGCGCGGGTGCGGAAACCGACGGCCTTGAGGATGCCGATCTCGCGGGCGCGCTGGCGGGAGAGGGCGCCGGTGACGGTGACGGCGCCGGCGAAGGCCAGGACGCCGAGGACGGCGAGCAGCAGCAGGCCGGCCACGCGGATCAGTTCCAGGACCGAGGGCAGGGCGCTGAGCTGCTGTTGCAGGGTGGTGGCGGGGTGGCCGCGGTCCTGGATGGCCGCCATCACGCCCGGCACGTCGGCCGCCGTCTTCGCCACCACGGTCAGCTGGTCGTAGCCGGTGGTGTGCACGTAGTCCTTGAGCGGGACGCCGGAGCGCGCGGCGGCCCAGCGGATGACGGTCGCGTCGTCGGCGTACGCAGCGTCGGGGCCGTCGAGCTGCCAGCTCGGGTCGTACAGGCCGACCACCTTGACGTGGTCGGTGGCGCCGGTCCCTTCGCCGGGGCGGACGTAACGGGTGGTCTCCACCTCGATGCGCTTGCCCAGCGCGCTGCTCAGGTCCACGCCCTGGGAGACGGCGGGCAGGACGGCCTCGCCGGGCTTCAGGGGGAACAGGTTCTCGCGGACGGACTTGGTCACCGGCGGGGTGAGCGCCGCGCGGTAGGTCGTCGCGTAGAGCAGGGCGGTGTCACCCGCGGGCACGTCGAAGGCGAAGGAGACCTGGGCCCGGTGCTGGACCTCGGCGACGTGCGGCAGCTTCGCCAGCCGCTGTTCGGTGCGGTCGGTGAGCTTGGGGGTCTCGGGCCGGTCGTCGGCGCGGTCGACGGTGATGCTGCGGTTGGCGACGCTCTCGCGTACGCCGCTGTCGGTGGCGCCCTGCGCGCGGTCGGCGATGCCCATTGCGCCCAGGCACACGGCGGCGGCCACCGCGACCATCGCGATCAGTCCGAAGAGGCGGCGGCGCAGGGCGCGGATGTTGGCGAGGGCGAGTCGGAGGAGGTTCACGGGGTGGTCTCCGTCTCGGGGTCCTGAGCGGTGGCGGTGGACTCGCGCCGTTCCGTGGCCGGTGCCTGGGTGGCCAGGCGCCCGTCCTCCAGCCGGTGGACGGTGTCGGCGAGGTCGCACACCGTCTGGTTGTGGGTGACCAGGACCACCGCGCGGCCCTCGTCCGCCAGCTCGCGGAAGAGGTCCAGGAGCAGGCGCTCGCTGTCGGTGTCGAGGTTGCCGGTGGGCTCGTCGGCCAGGACGACCGGCGGGTCGTTGATCAGCGCGCGGGCCAGCGCCACGCGCTGCTGCTCGCCGCCGGACAGTTCGCCGGGCTGGTGGTCGGCCCGCTCGGCCAGGCCCACCCGGGCCAGCAGGTCGCGGGCCCGCGCCTCGCCCTCGCGGTGGCGGCCGGTGAAGGGCAGCGCGACGTTGCGCAGCGCGGAGTGCTGCGGCAGCAGGTTGTAGGACTGGAAGACGAAACCCAGTTTGGCCCGGCGCAGATCGGCCAGGGCCGCGTCCGGCGACCCGGTGGTGTCGGTCCCGTCCAGCAGCACCTGCCCTTGGTCCGGCGGCGTCAGCAGCCCCAGGATGTGCAGCAGCGTGGACTTGCCCGAGCCGGAGTGCCCCACCAGTGCCGTGATCTCACCGCCGTGCACGGCCAGGTCGACGTCCCGCAGGACATCGACCCTCTTCCCGCGCAGGGAATAGGACTTGCCCACCCCCACGGCCTTCAGCAACGCGCTCACGAACCCTTACTCACTTTCCTTGTCCTCCGCGGACCCCGCCGGCAGGGCGTGCAGCGCCCCCTGAAGTTGCCGGTCCAGTGTCCACACCGCCCAGGTGGTCTTCAGGTCGCAGCCCGGGTCGTCCCCGCCGATGCGGTACAGGTCGGGCAGGCCGGGGCAGCCCCGGTAGGGGGTGATGCCGCGCCGGAGGGCGTCCCGCATCGCCGCGTCGGTCTTCCCGTTCCCGGCGCCTTTGTCGTCCGTGTCGTCCGTGCCGTCCGCGTCGGGATTCCCGCCGAGCAGCGCGTGCGCGCGGGCGACCAGCGCGTAGTCGTACACCGAGGTCAGCCGGTCGGGGTTGGCGGCCCAGTCGGCCAGCGCGTCCGCGGTGATCCACGACGGGACGGCGTCCTCCACCCCGGCGTCGTGCAGCCCCACCACCACCGTGGCCGCCGCCGCGACCCGCTCGGGGGTGTCCAGCCGCCAGCTCGCGATCTGCGGCGCCTGGACCGTCACGCCCGCGTCATGGCAGGTCAGCGCGGTGCGCTGCCACTGGGTGGCGTTCTGCTCGGTGACCTGGCGCGGCAGCACGGTCGCGTCGGCGCACAGCTTCCCCGCCGCCTCCGAGGTGTCCTGGTCCCCGGCGACCGCGCGCAGGGCGGCCCGGTTCAGGCGCTCGGCGCCGTCCCGGCCGGCGTCGGGGGACTTCTCCTCCCGCTCCAGCGCGGTCAGCAGCTTGGGGTCATCGGTGCGCCAGCCCGCCACGGACCGCAGTCGCTCCACGAACAGGGACGCGTCCGGATTGCCCAAGTAGGCAGACGGGTCGCGGACCGTCCCGTCGTCCAGCTGGTTGCCCCCCAGCCGCTTGCGGACCGCCGCGAACGCGGACGTCGGCGTGCCGGCCGCCTTCAGGACGTGCACCAGATAGAAGAGCTGCTCGTAATCGAGGGCCTCGGTGTTGTGCGCGAGGACCTGCTCCCAGGCCGTGCGGTCCAGCGCGGGCCGCCGCCCGGCCGCCTCCTGCACCAGGACGTAGCCGTAGGTGTCGCGCAGCCGCGTGGCCCGCGCATCGGGCGCCAGCTCCGCGAAGTCGTCCATGCGGGGCGCCTTGGTACGCGTCAGCGCCTCCGGCACCGGGGCACCCAGCAGGTGCAGCGAGCGCGCCAACGCCCCGGCTTCCTCGAATTCCCGTGGCTTACCGGCCAGCGAGCGCAGCCAACGGACCGTCAATTCCTTTTCGTCATCGGGGAGTTCTTTGAGTTTTCCCAGAGCTTCCAGGACTTCCAGCGCGGCCCAGGTTGCGCCCAATCGCTGCGCGTCCCCGTCGTCCCCCAGAACGGGATCGGCGTACCAGCCGCCCTTTTTCCGCAGCTTTTCGACGTCCCGCGCGTCCTTCGCGCCCAGGACCTCACTCACCCCGCCCCGCAGCAGCGGAATCAACCAGTAACGGCCCCACAACGGCGAGGCCTCCAGCGCACCGTTGCGGAAGGAGGACACCCGGGCACCGGCGGAGCTGATCTTCGGTTCCGATCCGAGTGCGGAAAGGGTGCGCAGCGCGTAGGACTCGGCTTCCGGCCCGGCGGGTTCCTCGCGGAGGAACGGGTGGTAATACAGCCCGTTCTGTTCGCTCACCAAAACGTCGAATTGCCGGGCAGCGGCCGGGTTCTTCCCGGCGCCATCCGGCGAGGCACCACACGAGGCGACGAGTACACCGCACAATGCCGCTCCGACGATTCGCGGAGCCAATGCCCCGCGTCGTTTCACTCCCCCGAACTTCACCGAACGCCCCCGTGCGTCGTACCCATCCGTGCTGTCCGTGCCGTTCCGCTGTCGTTTACGTGCTGTCGTGCCGGTGCTTGTTACGTAGCTGTCGTGCCGGTGCGTGTTGCGTACCGTCGCGCCGATGCGCGTTTCGCGGCGCCGGCGCCGCACCGCGCCGCCGTTTCCCTGCCGCGCTCCGCCGCGCCGATGTCCTCGTCGATCTTCTCGTCGCACTTTTCGCCGTCTTGCCACGGAGGGCACTCCTCATGCCGAGGGAGTGCCCTTTTCTTTTTCCGTGGGGGGAGGACGCCGAGCCCGCCGGGCCCTGGCGGTACGGCGCCCTCCCTCAGCTCACGCGACGGCCGACCGTCAGGCGGCGCCCGCGTACACGCACTTCTCGCTGACCTTGATCTTGCTGGTCACCTGGGCGGAACCGCAGCTCTTGGTCGAGACGTAGACCGTGCTCTTGCTCGGGCGCATCTGGCCGTGCGTGTCGGAGATCTTGGCCTTGGTGTTCTTCCACCGGACCTCGCCCATCGACTTGCTCTTCATCGTGAGCGTCGCCTCGGGGTTCTTCGAGATCTTGATGGAAACGCTGACACCGTGCGCGGCCAGCTCGGCGCGGTTCTGGATCCACTTCGCCTTGGTCGGCTTCGAACCGCTCATCTTGGTCGAGGCCTTCCAGTCACACGCGTTCACGTAGAAACCGCAGTGCCAGGCGTTGACCGAGATCTTGTTGCCACCCGGAATGCCCCAGGAACCGGAGGCGGAGGTGGCCTGCGCGGGCGACGCGGCCAGCACGAGAGCCCCGGCCGCGAAAACGGCGGCGCTACCGGACAGCAGGCGCGAGCGTATGCCCATCTTCATTGAATTATCTCCCCGTCGTTACCAACAGCCCCGAGGTCCCGGGGCCACGCGCACCCCGACCCGGTTTTCCGGAGCAACCTTCCGAAGCAACCGGGAGCGGCATGCGCGCGTCATTTCTACGTGCTGGTGATCTCGCTACGCAATCGAGGACGGCGGCACCAAGCGTGAATTGGGTCACAGCCGCAAGACGCGGTCCAGGTATGGACTAATTCCACAAAGCGCCGACCCGTTAGCGATTTCCCAACTGCCTTTTTTTATCGGCAAGTTACGACGCCGAGCGGCGATAGGCACCGCACCACTACGCATCGCTTTTCCCCATCCCCGCACATTCACCCCATGGAAGAGAAAGCGGTAAATCAACCGGTACGAGCGCCGGAAAGCCGTACTCGGGCCGATATACGACAAAACCCGGGTCCCGGCCAGAGGGGGTGAGGCCGGAACCCGGGGAGGAAACCCGGGCACGCACGGATGGGGCCATACGTGCCCGGGAGATACGTGTCCGGGAGAAGGGGCGGTGCGCCGGCTGATGGCGCGGCGGGTCAGGGAGCGGACGGGCCGACCCCGGCGGGGGTCAGCGGGAGCTGCACCAGCTCGGACGCCGGGTCGTACTGCTCGGCGCCGACGTGCTTGTCCGACGGGCGGGTGCGGCCGTTGATGTCCTCGGTCACGTCCGGGTACGAGCCCGCCGCGCGGGCGATGGCGGCCACCTTCAGGGAGTCGGCGGTCAGCCGCCGCACCCCGTGGTCGTCGGCCTTCAGCTTCGGGTCGGCCTTGACGAACCCGTCGGCCGGGATGTCGCCCGGCTTGCCGGTGGCGCCGCCCCAGAAGACGTTGCCCTCCCAGGTGAAGCCGTTGCCCTGGGTGATCCGCACGGTCTTGCCGCCGGTGCCGAGGATGAGGTTGTTGGCGATGGTGTTGTCGGACGCCGCCACGCCGCGCGAGTTCGTCCGCAGCACCTCGGCGTCCCGCCCGACCAGCGTGTTGAAGGCGACCAGCACGCCCGACGACGCCTCGTGCGCGTCGTCACCGGTGCCCAGGACGAGCTGTCCGGTGCCGTCCAGGTAGTTGTTGAGGACCTTGTGACCGGCGCCGTAGACCTGGAGCTTGGCCGCGCCGATCAGGAAGTTGCCGCTGACGGTGTTGTCGTTGCCGGCGCGAAGGGTCACCGAGCCGCGGGTGAGGTCGGTGAAGGTGTTGCGCTTGACGGTGTTCCCGGACGCCTTGACCGAGACCGTCTCCTCGTCCCCGTTCGTCTTCGTGAACAGGTTGCCCTCGATCACGGCGTTCGCCCGGATGTGGCCCTTGTCGCCGTACCCCAGGCGGATCGCTTCGCCGCCGTTGTCGCCGGTGAAGGCGTGGTCGTAGAAGTAGTTCTGGTCGACGCGGGTGCGCTGGGCGTAGTGCGTGTCGTCCGGGCCGTCGACCTGGAGGAAGACGCCCTGGGACTTCTTGTGCCGAAAGGTGTTGCGGTCCAGCCGCACGTCGTCGCCCTCGACCGCCACCCAGTTGTTCTTGGTGGTGGGCTCCTCGAACTCGAAGACGTTGCGCGTCAGCCGCACCCGCGAGGCCGAGCCGGGGATCAGGAGCTGGTCCCGCTGCCGGAACTCGAAGCCGGTGATCGTGATGTACGACGCGTTCCCGAACGTGAAGGTCTTCGCGCCCTTCAGGATCGCCTTGCCCCGCGTGGCGGCGGCGATGGTGATCGGGGCTTCCTTGGTGCCCTTCGCATCGATCTTCACGGCGGAACCGAAGGTGTACGTGCCGTCGGCGAGCTCGATGCGGTCGCCGGGCTGGGCGTCCTTCACCTTCGCCGCGAGGTCCTGCACGGACGAGACCGTGAAGGTCCGACCGGCCGGAGCGGCGGCCCGCGCCTTCGCGGTGGCCGGTGTCTTCGCCGTGGCCTGCGCCTTCGCGGTGGCCTGCGTCTTCCCGGCGGCCTGCGCCTTCGCGGTGGCCTGCGTCTTCGCCGTGGCGGCCGTCGCCTGACCGGACGCGGCGGCGGCCGGCAGCGTGCCCGCCGCCAGGGTGCCGGCCGCCACGGCGCCGGTGAGCAGCAGCCGGGTCATCCGCCCGGCCGACCGGCCTTCGTCGTTCCGGTTGGCACGCTGCGAGTGGGTCACGGGTCCCCCTGAGTGGTGACGACGAGCAGGACGAGCCCCGACCGCCCGCCCCCGGGGCGAAGCGACCCCGGGCGCCGTGCTCATCCGGCGCCATGGGTCACTGGGGGCGGGTGGCCGGTGCAACGGGACCAGTTTTGGGGCGGTGGCTAACGTCGTGCTGACGTTTGGCTGATGGGGTGGCGCGCAAGCACGCGGAACCGGGATGACGTCCCCCAGCACCCGCCCACAGAGAACCGGCGCCTACAACACCCGATCCCGCAGCACCGGAAAGTCCTCCCGCGTCTTCGCCACCTTCGCCGGGTCGAGCTCCGCCGTCAGGACCTCCTCGTACGGGCCCGCCTCCGCGACGACCTCGCCCCACGGGTCCACGATCACGCTGTGCCCCGCCTGCTCCACGCCCCCGTTCGTCCCCGCCGTCCCGCAGGCCAGCACGTAGCACTGGTTCTCCACCGCGCGCGCCCGCGCGAGCAGCGACCAGTGCGCGCGGCGCCGGGCGGGCCACCCGGCCGGAATCACCAGCATCTGCGCCCCCGCGCTCGTCAACTGCCGGAACAGTTCGGGGAACCGCAGGTCGTAGCAGGTCGCCAGCCCCAGCGTCGTCGTGGGCAGCGGCACCGTGACGACGTCCTTCCCCGCGCCCATCAGCACGGCCTCGCCCCGGTCGAAGCCGAAGCGGTGGATCTTCCGGTAGGCGGCGGCGAGTTGGCCGTCCGGGGAGAAGACCAGCGAGGTGTTGTAGAGGGTGCCGTCCGGGTCGCGCTCGACGAGGGAACCCGCGTGCAGCCAGACGCCCGCGTCACCGGCCGCGGCGGACATCGCGTCGTACGTGGGGCCGTGCAGCGGTTCCGCCGCTTCCGCGAACGACTCGAAGGCGAAGGCTCCGACCGGCCACAGCTCGGGGAGGACGACCAGATCACTGCTCGCGCGCTCGCGAATCAGCGAACCCGCGCGCTCACGGCGCGAGATGACGGACTCGTCCGGGTCCACGTCGAGCTGGATCAGTGAAGCGCGCACAGTACCACCGCCATAGCTTCCGAGCCGGTCGGGCGTCAAAGTTCCACCTACGATGGTCACCCGAAAGCGCTGCCGGGGTGCCCGTGCGCAGCGTAACTTAACTGCACAGAGCGCAGCCCACGACTTCACCGCACCGAAAACGCACCGAGCGACGCACCGCGAAAGGCACCGAGCGACGCACCGCCGCCCGCACCGTTCACGACCGGAAATCGCCCGGCCGCCGACCGCCACCGTCATCACAACCGAACCCACCGCACCACGCACCACCACGCAGCACGCCACCGCACCGCTCACCACCACGCCACGCCACACCACACCACGGCAACAGATCGCAGCACCGAGCCGGCAACGGCCCGTGTACGAACCGTTCGAGGGGTCCCGTGATCGTCCATCCCAGTCTTCAGTCCTACGCCGACGCCTGGTCGCACTCCATCGACGCCATATCGGAGCTGGTCAAACCCTTGGTGGAAGGGGAATGGAGCAGGCCGACGGAACTCCCGGGGTGGTCGGTGCGCGACATCGTGTCGCACATCATCGGCCTGGAATCCGAGATGCTCGGCGACCCGCGGCCGATCCACTCCCTCCCGCGCGACCTCTTCCACGTGAAGACGGACTTCGCCCGCCGGATGGAGCTCCAGGTGGACGTCCGCCGACACCACACCGGCCCGGAGATGACCGCGGAACTGGAGTACATCGTCCTGCGCCGCAAGCGCGCCCTGCGCGAGGACACCCGCGACCCGGAAACGGTGGTGCGCAGCCCCCTGGGCGAGGACCGCAGCCTGAAGTACATCCTGCGGCAGCGGGCGTTCGACGTATGGGTCCACGAACAGGACCTGCGCCGCGCACTCGGCCACCCCGGCAACCTCGACTCCCCCGGCGGCCAGCTCACCCGCGACCTGTTCCTCCTCGTCCTCCCGAAGGTCGTCATGAAGGACGGCGGCGCGCCCGCCGGTTCCAGCATCGTGTTCGACGTCAGCGGACCGCTGGAGTTCATGCGGACGGTCCGGGTGGACGAGACCGGCCAGGCCACGCTGGACAGCAGCGTCTCCCTCGGCCCGACCGCGACGATCGCCACCGACTGGGAAACGTACCTCCGCCTGGCCTGCGGCCGGGTCAAGCCCGCCGCCGTCGCCGACCGCGTCAAGATCGAGGGCGATCGCGATCTGGCCCAGGGAATCTTGGACCGGTTCGCGTTCACGCCGTAGGGGGTGGTCCCGTAGGGGACGCGGGACGGGCAGGGCCCGTAAGGGAGGCGACGGGCTGGGGGTGCGCCCGTAGGGGACGGGACGGGCATGGCCCGTAAGGGACAGGACGGGCCAGAGATGGCCCCCTATGGGACGGGACGGGCCCGGCCCCTCCCAAAAACCGGACGAGGCGGGCCCACCCCTCCCGGAAACCGGACGAGGCGGGCCCGCCCCAAACCTCCCCCCCACGGGCTCACACCGGCACGTGCACCGTCTCCACCCGGCTCGCCACGATCCGCTCCCGCTCCCGGCTCACGGCCCGCTTCCGCAACCGCAGGATCTGCGAAACGCCCAGCGCCTCCAGCACGAAGACCGACGCGAAGGCCACCCGGTAGTTGTCACCGGTCGCGTCCAGCAGCACACCGATCGCCAGCAGCGTCGCGATCGAAGCCGTGAAGCCGCCCATGTTGACGATGCCGGAGGCGGTGCCCTGCCGCTCCGGAGGGTTGGCCGGGCGCCCGAAGTCGAAGCCGATCATCGAGGCCGGTCCGCAGGCGCCGAGCACCACACACAGCGCGATCAGCAGCCACAGCGGCGCGTGCGCACCCGGCCACAGCAACGTGGCCGCCCAGAAGACCGCCGTCACGCCCACCGTCCCAAGCGCCAACGGCAGCCGCGCCGCATGGTGCCGAGCGATGATCTGCCCGTACACAAGACCCACCGCCATATTGGACAGCACGACCAACGTCAGCAGCTCGCCCGCCTCCCCCCGCGACATCCCCTGCGCCTCGACCAGAAACGGCAGCCCCCACAGCAACAGGAACACCATCGCCGGGAACTGGGTCGTGAAATGCACCCACATCCCCAGCCGCGTCCCCGGCTCGCGCCACGCGTCGGCGATCTGCCGCCGCACGAAGCCCCGCCCGGCGGGCACGGCGGCCGGCGCCGGCTCGAACCCCTTGGGGTGGTCCTTGAGGAAGACGAGCATCAGGACGAGCACCAGCACGCCCCCCGCCGCACTCCCCGCGAACGTCGGCGTCCACCCGAAGGCATGCAGCAACCGGGCCAGCACCAACGTCGAGACAAGATTGCCCGCCATCCCCACCAGCGCGGCGACCTGCGCGATCAGCGGCCCGCGCCGAGCCGGGAACCAGCGCGCGCCCAGCCGCAGCACACTGATGAACGTCATCGCGTCACCACAGCCCAGCAACGCGCGGGAGCCGAGCGCCGTGGCATACGAAGCGGACAGCGCGAACCCGAACTGCCCCAGCGTGTACAGCACGACGCCGATCGCCAGCACCTTCTTCGTCCCCAGCCGGTCCACCATCAGACCCACCGGAATCTGCATCCCGGCGTACACCAGCAACTGGAGGATGGAGAACGTGGACAGCGCCGAGGCGTTGATGTGGAACCGCTCGGCCGCGTCCAGCCCGGCCACACCCAGACTCGTCCGGTACGTGATCGCCACGAAGTAGACGGCGACACCGAGCCCCCAGACGCCCACGGCCCGGGGGCCGCCGGGTGGGTCTCCGGGCAGGGATATGGAACTGCTGCTCTTCGCACTCATCGGGACTCCCCCTGCGCCAGGTTCCGCACCCAGCTCACGTGCCGGTGCACGGCGTCGGCGGCGGCCTCCGCGTCCCCGGCGCGCAGCGCGTCCAGGATCTCCCCGTGCTCGGTGATGTTCTTGGCGATCCGGTCCGGGTGGGCGTGCATCACCGCGACGCCCATCCGAAGCTGCCGGTCCCGCATCTGCTCGTACAACCGGTCCAGGATCTGGTTCCCGGCACTGCGGACGATCGCCGCGTGGAAGCACCGGTCCGCGACCGACGCAGCCGCCAGATCCCCGGCCGCCGCCCGCTCCCGCATCAGCTCAAGCTGCTCCTCCAGCTCCTTGATCAACGCCGCCGGCGCGGGCACGGCCTTCCGCGCCGCGTGCATCTCCACCAGCAACCGCGTCTCCACGACATCCGCCACCTCCTGCGCGGACACCGGCAGAACGAGCGCCCCCTTCTTCGGATAGAGCTTGATCAGCCCCTCCGCCTCCAACCGCAACAACCCCTCCCGCACCGGCGTCCGCGACACCCCCACGGCCTCCGCCAGCTCCCCTTCGGTGAGCAGCGTGCCGCCGTCGTAGCGGCGGTCGAGGACGGCTTGTTTGACGTGGGTGTAGACGCGTTCGGCGGCAGGGGGGCGTTTGGTCATGGGTACAGGATAGATACAAGAGGGATGCGTGGGTAGCGGTGTCCGGTGCGCGTCCCCATGACAGCAGCCGGACTTACACGGACACCGGACTTACGCGTACAACCGACGGCTTTCCGTCACCACACGACCGCGAACAGCGAGCGGCAACCCCATTGACACCCCCTGCCGTTAGGGTTTCCCCGTGGCAACCCTCGCGCTCTTCGGCACCGACGACCTCACGGTTCCCGGCTCTCTGGAAGAGGCCGTGGAGCACGGCGAGGTGTTCACGCGCGAGTGGGTGGTCGAGCTCATCCTCGATCTCGTCGGGTACACCCCCGATCGCGATCTCGCCGCCTTGCGGCTCGTCGAGCCGGCGTGCGGCGCGGGAGCGTTCCTCGTGCCCGTCGCCCGGCGGCTCGGGCTTTCCTGCCGGGCCCACGGCCGCCCGCTCACCGACGCCATCAACGCGATCCGGGGATTCGATCTCCTGAACCGTCACGTCCTCGACGCCCGCGACGCACTGCGTGAGGAATTGTCGCGGCAGGGCTGGAAAGAAACGGCCATCGAAGCCGTCCTGCACACCTGGGTTCGTAAAGGCGACTACCTCCTCCAGGGATACCGTGACGACAATCCGGCCGACTTCGTCGTCGGCAATCCGCCGTACGTACGCATAGAGGACGTCCCCGACGACCGCATGGCCGCTTATCGCGATGCGTGCGTCACGATGGGCGGCCGGGCCGATCTGTATATCGGTTTTTACGAGACGGCCTTGCGCGGTCTGCGCCCCGGCGGGCGGCTCGGGTTCATCTGCGCCGACCGGTGGATGCGCAACCAATACGGCCGGAGACTACGACAGCTGATTTCCGACCGTTACAGCATGGACCTCGTCCTGACGATGCACGACGTGGACGCCTTCCACGAACAGGTCTCCGCCTACCCGGCCGTGACCGTCATCAGTAAAAAGGCACAGGGAGGCGCGGTCGTCGCGGATACGACACGCGCCTTCGACGCGTCCGCGGCCGGCGATTTCCTCAGCTGGGTCCACCGGAATGACGAAACGGGAGCGGAAGAGGCCGCCTATCAGGCAGCCCGCCTGCCGCACTGGTTCTCCGGCGGTGATTCCTGGCCCGCGGCATCACCGGCGCGCCTCGCGCTCCTGGAAGACCTCGGTGAACGATTCGGTCAGCTGGAAAACCCGAGCAGCCGCACCCGGGTCGGCATCGGCGTCGCGACCGGAGCCGACAAGGTCTTCCTCACCGACGACGCCGAGCTGGTCGAGCCGGACCGGCTGCTCCCCATGGCCATGGTGCGCGACACCGTCAGCGGCCACATCGACTGGAGCGGCACCTACCTCGTCAATCCCTGGTCGGCCCAAGGCGACCTGGTGGACCTGGCGCACTACCCCCGCATGTCCGCGTACCTGCGGAAACACGGCAGCGTTCTCAAAAAGCGGTACGTGGCGACGAAGCAGCCGACGCGTTGGTACAAGACCATTGACAAAGTCGACCACGCCTTGCTCCGCACGCCCAAACTGCTATTCCCCGACATGAAGTTGTCGATTCACCCGGTACTGGACGAGGGCAACCTGTACCCGCATCACAACCTCTACTACATCGTGTCGGACACCTGGGACTTGTCGGTACTGGGCGGCCTGCTGCTGTCCAAGGTCGCCCAGGCTTTCGTCGAGGCCTACGCGGTCAAGATGCGCGGCGGTACGCTGCGTTTCCAGGCCCAGTACCTGCGCCGCATCCGCGTTCCGGACCCGGCGCAAATCACTCCCGAAGACGCCGAAGCCCTTTCCCGGGCCTTCCGCAATCGTGACGTAGAAGCGGCCACACAGGCCGCCCTACGGGTATACGGACTCACCGAACTCCCCGACTAGGAGGAAGAAAACTTGACGGTCACCCGCCAAGATTTCGAAGACGCCGTTGCCCAATACTGGGGGAAGAAGAGAACACAGAACGACCTGTCGGCCATCAGGGATGCGGTCAGCACCGGAACCGCGGGCACAGTACGCGGCGGAAAGCATTTCGACCCGATCGCCGGGTTGATCGCCAAGTTCTTCCTCGACGCCGGATACCCGAAGGAATCCATCCGCGTCGACCAGGGCTTAGAGCTCCCCGGCTATTACCGCCCCTTGAAGAAGTGGGACATAGTGGTCGCCCATGAAGGGCACCTGGTCGCCGCATTCGAGCTGAAGGCCCTCGGCGGCCCCTCCTTCGGCAACAACTACAACAACAGGGTCGAGGAGGCCCTCGGAAGCGCGGTGGACCTGCGGCGCGCCGCTCTCGCCGAGCTCTTCCCCGGCTCCCGACCGTGGCTCGGGTACTTCTTCATCATGGAGGACCACGAGAAATCCCGGAGTCCCGTACGCCTCGCCAACCATTCGGCTTTCGCCCCGGAGGCCATCTGGCAGGGCACCTCTTACCAGGACCGCTTCGCGATCTTCTGCCAACGGCTCGTGGACGAACGGCTCTACAACGCGGCGTGCTACATCACGTCCTCCGAGCAGGACCCCGGCCCGAAGGAACCTGCCGAGCTGCTGGACTGGCGTCACTTCTCCGCCTCGATCACGGGACGCCTTGCGGAACTGAAGGCGCTCGGGATTCCGTGGTCGGATGGCCCGCCGTAGTCGGAAGGCCACAACCCCTACTGACCACCATCTGGGCATCCCCGTTCAGGTATCGGCCCAAATCGGCCGGGACCTGAGCCGCGCTGTTGCCGCAGTACTTCGCCGTGTTGCCCGAGCACAGGGGGTACGGACACGGCCGCACCCTGTGGCGAGCCGCCATGGCCTGGGGCGTCACCCACGGCGCCGACTACCAACTCCTCCAAACCGAAACCCCCAGAGCCTCCGACCGGCTCTGCCAGGCCGAGGGCCTGACCTCACTCGGCTTCGTGATCACCACGTTCTGACGGCGCGGACCAGCGACATCGTTCACGCCGGCTACAGGCGCTGAAACCCGGGTGTCGCCTTGCCGCAGTTGCATTCCGCAGAGCCAGGCCAACAGGCGTCGGCCGTTGTCCGCCCCGCCGGCCGCCTTGTTGAGGGTGCGCCTCATGGAGGGCGCGAGGAACCCATCCCATAAGGCCTCGGTTACCGCTGCCGTACCGAGAAGGTGCGACAGGAGCAGGTTCTTCGTACCACCGGCCCTTCTCCTCGGTTACCCCACAGAGCCGCAATGCCCGCGGTGACGTCCAGCCCTGCATCGCCACTGGGTGCCGCGTTGCCCGTCACAACCCCTCGCTTATATATGCTCCACTTGCACGTACGCTTGTTGAGCACCTTGCGCCCGGCCACCGATAACCGGCCGGGACGATCACCCGAACGCCGATCGGCTTGCCCACGGGGACCTCGCGTCGGCCGATCGAACGCGAATCGAACTGATTGGGGAACGGGAGGTGCCGGGAGAAACGCCCAGGTCGGGAAGCGTCGGCCCCGCGCGTGCGGGGATGATCCGCCCCAGCGTTGTTACCTGAACGGCTTCAACATGTCGGCCCCGCGCGTGCGGGGATGATCCCCCGACGCTGCTCGCCAGGGCGCCGGCGGGGCCGTCGGCCCCGCGCGTGCGGGGATGATCCGGCGGCCACGCCGGACCGGCCTTCTCGGTGCCGGTCGGCCCCGCGCGTGCGGGGATGATCCGCTCGGCAACGAGTTGAGGGACGGCTGGCTCGGGTCGGCCCCGCGCGTGCGGGGATGATCCGGTCAGGGTCGCCAGGATGGGGGCCGGGCCGGTGTCGGCCCCGCGCGTGCGGGGATGATCCTCCGTAGACGCTGACGGCGACGCCACCGAGCGCGTCGGCCCCGCGCGTGCGGGGATGATCCCACGCTCCCGGCGGGGCGAGGTGCTGACGCTGCGTCGGCCCCGCGCGTGCGGGGATGATCCGTCGTCGTAGGTCATCAGCCGGAGACTAGCCACGTCGGCCCCGCGCGTGCGGGGATGATCCGGCTGCCGCGCGCCTCAACGGCGTTCTCGCCAAGTCGGCCCCGCGCGTGCGGGGATGATCCGTCGACTGCCGCGTACAGCCCGAGCGCGGGCCGGTCGGCCCCGCGCGTGCGGGGATGATCCGGTCCGCATGTGTGCCTCCGTGGCGGCGCGGCCGTCGGCCCTGCGCGTGCGGGGATGATCCCCTCTCCAAGGATGACTACTGCGATGTGTGCCGGTCGGCCCCGCGCGTGCGGGGATGATCCCACCCTCGTTAGCCCGTTCTGCGTGTCCGGTGCGTCGGCCCCGCGCGTGCGGGGACAGTCCGATCGGCCAGCTCACCGCGTATCCACGCGCCGTCCCACTGACCGACGTTCTGCGGTTGGCCGTGCTCCCCTCCCGTTCCTTCCTCCAGCACGTTCAGCCCCGGCCGCAGGTCGGCGGCTCGCAGCATCTCGGCGACGGCGGCCGGCATGGAGGACGAGGAGGTGGGGACGCCGGTGCCGTCGGGCTTCCCGTCGTCGAGTTGCGTCACCAGGACGGCACGTGAGTTGACCAGCCGCTCCCACTTGCGCGGGGCTCGATGCCGGTCAACTTTGCGGTATCCGCCGCTTTCGCGCACCCACACCACCTCCGGAACGAACCCGGCCCGGGGCGTGGACAGGAACACCTCGTGCCAGCGGTCATCAATCGTTCCGGCGGCGTGGAGTTCGTTGACGAGTCGGGTGTAGGGGTCCACGTGTGTCCCTCGGTCTCCCGCGTGCACGGCTGGCCCGCGCTTCAACCGCGAGCTTGTCCTCCTTGGAGGCTCCCGCTCGTCACGGCAGATCGGAAGGATTCCCATGCCGCCACCCCAAAATGAAGTATTGGCCCATGAACATCCTTGGAATCTCGAACGGCTACAAGGCCCGGTACGTTCACAGCAACTTCTATACATTCGAGCTCGGCGCTGCTGTAACTCGACTTAACGAAGCTCAGTGGATACACGCTTCAGGTTTCCTCACGAATCCGGTGAATAAGGTCGACGCTCGAACGCTCGGAAAGAGCCAGGTGCACTGTTCCGTCGAAGAGCTCGCCGTGCAAAGCGGCTTGCGCCTCACTTTCCAGCCAAACCGTGCCAGATGTGCTGTCGGCGTACACCACATCGATGGCATCACTCTCCGCGAAAGAGACGATGCTGAAGGCACCGGGCATGCCCGGAAATGCGCCAGCGCTGAGGGGTAGTACTTGGAGCCGTACGTTGGGCTTGTCAGCCATCTCCAGCAAGTGCCTGAGTTGTTCACTCATGACGGCACAGCCCCCGACCTGCTGACGAAGGGCGGGCTCCCACACAACCGCCCAAAGCGACAACGGCTTGTCCCCGCTGAGCCTCGCCTGCCGGTTCTGCTTGATCTCAACCGACTGCTTAATGAGGTCAGCATCCATTCCGATCGCCTGCCCCCCGCCTAGGGCTGCTGTGTAATCAGGCGTCTGCAGCAGGCCGGGCACAAGGCTCAACTGCCACGACCTGACCCTGACAGCAACATCTTCCATGCCGATGTACTCAGCAATATCCGCCTTCTCTGGATACTGTTTCCACCAGCCCTTGGCTTTACGTCGCTCGCGATCGAGTTTGGCCATATGCAGGAGACCAGCGACCGTATCCGGATCCGTCACCTCGTACAGGTGGCACAGCGCACGCACATCCGGGTCTCTCACCGGGACCAATCCGCGCTCTATTTTGGCAACTTTGGGCACGGAGGCAGTCAGCGCCTCGGCAGCAGCCGCCTGGCGCAGCCCGCGTGCCTCGCGCATGCGCAGCAGTTCACCGCCCAACCGGCGTCCGAGCACCGTTGACACTGACGTTCCCCGATCCGGCCGGTTGCCCGCCATCACGCGCCTCCCCTGCTGGCAGTTGCCTCAGTCTGCGACGGAGAGAGATCGGCACACAACTCAGTTCGCAGAAATTTTTCTGCCCGAACCACTTGCTGCCCGCGTGATCGAGTCACTACGGTACGTGGTCAACCGCTCGCTCAGCGAGCCCATTCGGCACCCTCAGTGGAGGCGATGAGCCATGGCCGTTCCCCAACTCATCCGGGAAGACACGCTCGACTACACCCCCACCGCCCGCAGCGTGACCCTGGCCCGGCGGAGAGTGGCACGGCTGGTCGCGGAGTGGGGGATGGCGGAGCGGGCCGGGGATGTGGGGCTCGTGGCGTCGGAGTTGGCGTCCAACGCGTTGCTGCACGGGTGCCTGCGCGGGCGGTTGTTCCGCGTACGGATCTGCGCGCGGGGGCGGACGCTGCGGATCGAGGTCAGTGATCCGCGCGGGGAACGGCTGCCCCGGCAGCGGCCCGCCGGGTGCGTCGGCACGTCGGGTTACGGGCTGGTGCTCGTCGGGCAGCTCGCGAATCGGTGGGGCATCGAGGAGCGGACCGTCGGGAAGACGGTGTGGGCGGAATGGGACCTGGGGCCGGAGGAGGACATCAGTCCCCCGCAGCCGGAGACCACGTCCTCGGCCGCCCCCTCGCCCCCGTCCCTCAGCCCGCCATCCGCCCCGCCGCGATGAGCCGTTCCACGACCTGGGCGTGGGCCGGGGCGCAGCGCGTCAGGGACTGTTCGCGGTCGAACCAGGCGTATTCGGCGATCTCGCGGCCCGGGCGCGGGGTGATGTTCTGGGGGCCGCCGGTGAAGCAGGTCATGTGGAGGCGGCGGCCGTTCTGGCCGTGGGCGACGTCGTGGATGGTGAACGCCTCGGTGAGGGAGGTGGCGGGGATGGTCAGGCCCAGTTCCTCGGCGAGTTCGCGGGAGAGGGCTTCGGCCGCCGTCTCGCCGGGCTCGTACTTGCCGCCGGGAAGGTAGAACGTGTCCTTGCCGTGGGTGCGGACGCTCAGCAGGCGGCCGTGGCGCACATGGAGCCAGCTCACGGACTTCAGCGGCGCGGCGCGTTCGAGGGTGATCACGATGTGGCCGGTGTCCTCGTCGGGGTGCCGGTCGCGCTCGGTGAAGCCCATCAGCTCGTAGAAGCGGCGGGAGCGGGCGTTGCGCTCGTACACGTCGAGGGTGAGGGCGCCGTGCAGGGCCGCGGCGTGCTCGATCAGGGCGCGGCCGGTACCGCGGCCCTGGGCCTCGGGGGCGACGAAGAGGCCGCCTATCTCGGAGCCCAGCAGGCCGAGCAGGCCGACGACGGTGCCGGACTCCTCGGCGACCCAGTTCTCGGCCTGGACGAGGTAGATCTCGCGGAGCTTCCGGAGGCGGTCGCCTTCGCCCTCGCCGTCGATGAAGGGGTGGGCCTCCTTGGAGGCCCGGGACCAGAGATCGACCACGGCCGCTTCGTCGGTGGGCCGGTAGCGGCGGATGGTCATCTCGTTGCGCATGGGATGACGGTAGGCAGTTGTTCTGTGACCAGGCAAGTTCTTATACGTCCCATACTTCCGGCGCAGTCTGTGTACGACCTGAGAGGGACATGAGTGAGTACCTGACGCTGACGCGGGACCCCTGGGACGCATGGCGTAATGGAGATCGAGAAGCCGTCGCGGCTTCCGTGTCATACGTAGGGGAGAAGAGATGGAGACCAGGACGAACGCCGGCCGGCGCGTACGCAAGGCCGTGGTGGTCGCCCTGATCGTGGCCGGGCTCTGGGCGGGCACGGCGGTGACGCGCGGCATGGCGCGCGGGGAGGACGGCGCGCCGAACGGGCCGATGGGGCACATCAGCCGCGCGGTGCAGGTCATCCGGGGCTGACACCCGAGGAGCAATCGTGAGGGCCTGGGGCCGGGGATCTTCCCGGCTCCGGGCCCTTTTCCGTTCTCCGTGTCGTTCCCCGTGGCGGCGCTTCCGTTCTCCGTGGCCGCGTTTTCGTTCTCAGTGGACGCGATCGACGGCCATCAGCACGGGAGGTCCCAGTGCGGACCGTCCGGGCTGCCCAACCACACCACCTGACGCTCGGTGGTCGCCGTCACCCCGAAGCCCGTGTGATCGGGTTTCCCGGCTCCGAGCCAGCGGGCCCACGCCTCCTCGACCTGGCTCCACAGGCGCAGGGGGCCGTCCTCGTGCACCGTCCAGCCGGAGCCGTCGGGTTCGAGCCACGCCTGTGAGCCGGTGGCCACGTCCCACAGGATCACCGTGCCATCGGAGCAGCGCATCAGTACGGCGGACGGTGCGCCGAGCTGGGCGACGAGGTGGCCGACGGGCTCTTTGAGGAGATCGGGACCGATGTCGGCAGGGCGCGTGTGGCCGGGGTGGCGGTGGAAGGTGGGGTGGGGCGGAGGCTGGTGGGGGCGGGCGGACATGTAGGAGATGGATTCGCCGACGTCGACCAGGCGCCCGTGCGCGGTGCCGGTGTCGTCCACGGTGAGGTGGAGCAGGGCGAAGGCGCCCAGCCAGCCGCCGAGGGTGGCGGTGATCGTGCCGCCGTCGCGGAGCTGGAACAGCCAGGACGGGGGCAGGGAGCGGATGGCGCAGGTGGCCACCACCGCGTCGTACTCGGCGTCGGCCGGGTGCCCGCGCAGGCCGTCGCCGGTGGCCAGGTGTGGCGCCGGATATCCGGCGGCGGTCAGGTGGCGGGCCGCGCGAGCGGCCACGGCCGGGTCGTACTCGACGCTGGTGACGTTCTCCTGGCCCAGGCGGTGGCACAGCAGGGCGGTGGAGTAGCCGGTGCCGGTGCCGATCTCCAGGACCCGGTCGCCGGGCTTGATACGCACGGTCTGGAGCATCCGCACGACCAGGGAGGGCTGGGTGGAGGAGGAGGTGGGAACGCCCTGGACCGGGCCGGTGGCGTCGGCGGCGTGGTGGCCGTCCACCTGCGTGACCAAGGTGCGGTCGGAGTGGACGGTGCGCAGCCAGTCCTCCGGATTCAGCTCGTCGCGGCGTACGGGGGTGTAGCCGTATCCGGTGGCGTCGTGGCGGAAGTAGGCGTCGTCGATGAAGAGTTCGCGGGGGACGGCGGCCACTGCGGCGCGCCAGGCCGGGTCGACGGGTTCGTGGGGGTTGGTGATGCGGTCGGCCAGTTCCCGCCGGGCGGCGGAGCCGATCTCTCTGGCAGTGGTGGTGTCGGTCGTCATGGCGGATCTCCCGCGTACTGGAGCTCGTCGGCCAGGGCTTCGGCGATCTGCCCGGTGATGGCGGGCGGGAACCACGCCCACTGGCCGTTCGGATTGCATTCGTACAGCCAGGCCCGGCCGTCCGCGTCCACCCCGAAGTCGAACGCTCCGAAGACCAGCCCGAAGGCGTCCAGATAGGCGCGTACTCCCTTGGCCAGGTCCGGCGGGGTGTCGATGAGGGTATAGCGCAGGGACTCGTAGTGCCGACGCCAGTCCAGCCCCGGAGCGCCCTCGATGCGCACGGTGAACAGCCGCTGACCCACGGCCGTCAGACGCAGGTCGGTGACCGCGGGCACGCGGCGCTGAAACAGGTGCGCAGTGTGCCCGACCCCCTCGTCCAGGTCGGTGGGGGCGGCTTCTTCCACCCAAACGGTGAGCATGCGGTCGTCCACGCTGACGTAATCGGTGTGGAAGAGAGGCTTGTAGATCACCGAATCGTGTGCCTCGGCGAAGGTGCGGGCGTGCTCGGGGTCGTTGGTGACGAGCGTGGGCGGAAGGCGCAGCCCGCACCGGGCGGCGGTGGCGAGTTGCGCCGGCTTGTACTCGGCGTCCCGGTTCCGCCAGGGATGGTTGACGTAGTGAGCGCCAGGCAGCGCGGCCAGAACGCCGCCCAACCCGTACCGGGCCTGTTCGACGCACCAGCGCGCGTCCTGCCCGGCCATGGCGGCGGAGGGAGCCGCGTACGCGCGCGGTCGGCGCCAGTACACAGCCCGCACCGCTGCGAGATCGACTTCCCGAGTGGCGGTGCGGACGCTGCCGACAAGTCCGGTCTCGTCCAGGTGAGCACCCAAAGCAACCTCTGCCGGAAAGTCGCCCGGGTCCAAGCGGACGACTGGGACCGCGCGCCGGTTCAACTCCTCCACCACGACATCGGCCGTCGCGTCACGGAGCCGGGTGATCACCAGGACCGGTGGGGTCAATCACTGTCCCCTTCCTGATCCGAGCCCTGGTCCCAGTCTTGCCCGTCCCCGCTGGTCGTGACGTCCGTCTCGTTCGAGGTCTCGGATGCCTTGTGCTTGTCCAGTACCGGCACCAGCCGCCCGTCCGGTCCCCGGTACACCGCGATTTGCCGTTCCGCGTCCAGCTCCAATGTGGTGGGCACGACCACCGACCGGGGGTACGGCCTCATCCGGGACAGCCCCCACGGGGCCACGGTCTGCTCGCTTGACATGGCGATGCCTCCAGTGCGTTAAGGATCTACCACGCAGTGTGACCGGAGGCGGCTGTCCCTGACAGGTGATTAGATCGGCACTCTGGTTCTTCCTCCAGCGCAGGGAAGCACGGGAGTGCGCACAAGAGCATCGATGCACTGGCGTACGCGACCCGGGCTGAGCCCACCCGCACCGCGAAAGCCGGAGGCCCGGCGGCACAAGCCGCCAGGCCCCAGCCCCTACACCCGGCGTGCCTGAACGTTCCGCCCAGGCCACCGGACGAACAGCCCTACCCCCAGGTCATCAACCTCTTCGGCTGCTCCAGCACCGCCGCGATGTCGGCGAGGAGGCGGGAGCCCAGTTCGCCGTCGATCAGGCGGTGGTCGAAGGAGAGCGCCAGGGTGGTGACGTGGCGGGGCTTGACCTTGCCCTTGTGGATCCAGGGCTGGAGCTTGATGGCGCCGAAGGCGAGGATGGCGGACTCGCCCGGGTTGAGGATCGGGGTGCCGGTGTCGATGCCGAAGACGCCGATGTTGGTGATGGTCACCGTGCCGCCGGACATGTCGGCCGGGGAGGTCTTGCCCTCGCGGGCGGTGGCGACCAGGTCGCCGAGGGCGGTGGCCAGTTCCGGGAGGGTCTTGGCCTGGGCGTTCTTGATGTTCGGGACGATCAGGCCGCGCGGGGTGGCGGCGGCGATGCCCAGGTTCACGTAGTCCTTGCGGACGATCTCCTGGTTGGCCTCGTCCCAGGACGCGTTGACGTCCGGGTTGCGGCGGATGGCCAGGAGCAGCGCCTTGGCGACGATCAGGAGCGGGTTGACGCGCAGGCCGGCCATGTCCGGGTCCTGCTTGAGCTCCTGGACGAGCTTCATGGTGCGGGTCACGTCGACGGTGACGAACTCCGTGACGTGCGGCGCGGTGAACGCCGAGTTCACCATGGCCTGGGCGGTGGCCTTGCGGACGCCCTTGATGGGGATGCGGGTCTCGCCCAGGACCGGGGCCGCAGGCGCGGGAGCGGGGGCGGTGACGGGCTCGGCGACCGGGGCCGCCGCCGGGGCGGGGGCCGCCGCGGCGTGCACGTCCTCGCGGGTGATGATGCCGTCCGGGCCGGTGGGGGTGACGCCGGCCAGGTCGATGCCGAGGTCCTTGGCGAGCTTGCGGACGGGTGGCTTGGCCAGCGGCCGGGCGCCGGGGGCGGCGGGGGCTGGTGGCGCGGCCACCGGGGCCGCGTGGCCGTTCATCTCGGCCTGAATGGCCGCCGCCGCGGGCGTGGCCTCCGGGGCGGCCTGGCCCTTGCGGGCGCGGCGCTTGGTGGAGGACTGGGCGACGCCGTAGCCGACGAGGACGGCCTGACGGCCCTCGGGCTTCTCCTCGGCGGGCGCGTCCGCGGCCGGAGCCGGGGCGGCCTCGGGAGCGGGGGCGGCGGCCGGCTCGGCCGGGCCCGCGCCCGGCGTGGTGTCCACCGTGATGATCGCGGTGCCCACGTCGACCGTGGCACCCTCCTCGAAGCGGATCTCGGCGACCTGCCCGTTGAAGGGGATCGGCAGCTCCACGGCGGCCTTGGCGGTCTCCACCTCGCAGACGACCTGGCCGTCGGTGACGGTGTCGCCCGCCTGGACGTACCACTTGAGGATCTCGGCCTCGGTGAGCCCCTCGCCCACGTCGGGCATCTTGAACTCGCGGAAGCGCTCGGCGGTGTTCGCAGTCATGGTCACGAATCTCCTCAGGCCTCAGTACGCGAGCGCGCGGTCGACGGCGTCGAGCACCCGGTCCAGTCCGGGGAGGTACTCCTCCTCGACGCGGGACGGCGGGTAGGGCGAGTGGAACCCGCCGACGCGCAGTACGGGCGCCTCCAGGTGGTAGAAGCTGCGCTCGGTGATCCGCGCCGCGATCTCCGCGCCCGCGCCGAAGAACACCGGGGCCTCGTGGACGACGACCAGCCGGCCGGTCTTCTCGGCGGAGGCCTGGACGGTGTCGAAGTCGATGGGCGAGATGGAGCGCAGGTCCACGACCTCCAGGGAGCGGCCCTCCTCGGACGCCGCCGCGGCGGCGTCCAGGCACACCTTCACCATCGGGCCGTACGCCGCCAGCGTCAGGTCGCCGCCCTCGCGTACGACCTGGGCCTTGTGCAGCGGGGCGGGGATGGCCTGGGTGTCCACCTCGCCCTTGTCCCAGTAGCGGCGCTTGGGCTCGAAGAAGAGCACCGGGTCGTCGCTCTGGATGGCCTGCTGGAGCATCCAGTACGCGTCCGAGGCGTTCGCCGGGGAGACGCATTTGAGGCCCGCGACGTGCGCGAACAGCGCCTCGGGGGACTCGGAGTGGTGCTCGACGGCGCCGATGCCGCCGCCGTAGGGGATGCGGATGACGACGGGCAGTTTGACCTTGCCCAGCGCCCGGGCGTGCATCTTGGCGAGCTGGGTGACGATCTGGTCGTAGGCCGGGAAGACGAAGCCGTCGAACTGGATCTCGGCGACCGGGCGGTAGCCGCGCAGGGCCAGGCCGATGGCGGTGCCGATGATGCCGGACTCGGCGAGCGGCGTGTCGATCACGCGCTCCTCGCCGAAGTCCTTCTGGAGCCCGTCGGTGACGCGGAAGACGCCGCCGAGCTTGCCGACGTCCTCGCCCATGACGACGACCTTGGGGTCGGCCTCCATGGCCGTGCGGAGCGAGGCGGTGATCGCCTTGGAGAGAGGCATCTTGGTGACGGCCATGATCAGTTGCCCTCCTCGGCGAACGAAGCCTGGTACGCCGCGAACTGCGCGCGCTCCTCGTCGACGAGCGCGTGCCCGTCGGCGTAGATGTTGTCGAAGATCGACAGCGGGTCGGGGTCCTTCATCGACCGGATGACGTCTCGGGTGCGCTGCCCCAGCGCCTCGCTCTCCTCGTCCACGGCCGCGAAGAAGTCGGCGTCCGCCAGCTTCTCCGCCTCCAGGTAGGTGCGCAGCCGCGAGATCGGGTCCCGGGCCTCCCACGCCTGGCGCTCCTCGTCCCGGCGGTAGCGGGTGGGGTCGTCGGAGGTGGTGTGCGCGCCCATGCGGTAGGTGAACGCCTCGATGAACATCGGGCCCTCGCCGTTGCGGGCCCGCTCCAGGGCGGCGCGGGTGACGGCGAGGCAGGCCAGCACGTCGTTGCCGTCCACCCGGACGCCGGGGAAGCCGTAGCCCTGGGCGCGCTGGTAGAGCGGGACGCGGCTCTGCCGCTCGGTGGGCTCGGAGATGGCCCACTGGTTGTTCTGGCAGAAGAAGATCACCGGCGCGTTGTAGACGGCGGCGAAGGTGAACGCCTCGGCGACGTCGCCCTGGCTGGTGGCGCCGTCACCGAAGTAGGCGATGACGGCGGAGTCCGCGCCGTCCTTGGCGATGCCCATCGCGTACCCGGCGGCGTGCAGCGCCTGCGAGCCGATGACGATCGTGTAGAGGTGGAAGTTGTTCTCGTGCGGGTCCCAGCCGCCGTTGTTCACGCCGCGGAACATGCCCAGCAGCGTGGTCGGGTCCACGCCGCGACACCAGGCCACGCCGTGCTCGCGGTAGGTGGGGAAGACGTAGTCGTCGGGGCGGGTGGCCCGGCCGGAGCCGATCTGGGCCGCCTCCTGGCCGAGCAGCGAGGGCCACAGGCCCAGCTCGCCCTGGCGCTGGAGGGTCACCGCCTCGCCGTCGAACCGGCGGGTCAGCACCATGTCGCGGTAGAGGCCGCGCAGTTCCTCGGCGGTCAGGTCGATGGTGTACTCGGGGTGCTCGACCCGCTTGCCCTCGGGGGTCAGCAGCTGGACGGGCTGGTGCTGCTCGTCGGCTGAGGCCTTGGCGGTCTTCGCGGTCTTCGCCGACGAGGTCTTCTTCGCGGCGGCGCGCTTGCCTCCCGTGCGGGCGGTTTTCCGCGCGGCAGTGCTCTCCACGGTCACGTGTTGCTCCTCCGTCTGTCCGGCCCCCGGGGTCCGCCGGTGGCCGCAATGCGGCTCACCCGATTCCGATTCGGCGCACGGGGTGGGTGCGAACGCGTCCGGATCCGGGTGGAACAAAGCGTCCCGGAACAGTGGCCCGCTCTTCGCAAGATACCCACTGCCGGAGCCTAAGTGGAAACGGCCCTGACCTGCGATTTTGCTTGGATTTCCAAGTAAATCGCGAGAGTGGGAACAACTCCTGGTCACAGCGTTGCAGGCCGCCGGGACAACGGCACGTTATATCGGTTACCTGGAGCACGGGAAGACTTCGTATGTGAGACTGGGAAGGTGCCCGTAGACGGAAAAATCACTGTTTTCCTGCTGGATGACCATGAAGTCGTCCGGCGGGGCGTCCACGAAATGTTGACGGTCGAATCGGACATCGAGGTGGTCGGCGAGGCCGGTACGGCGGCGGACGCGCTGGTCAGGATCCCCGCGACGCGCCCCGACGTGGCCGTGCTGGACGTCCGGCTGCCGGACGGCAGCGGCGTGGAGGTGTGCCGCGAGATCCGTTCGCGGGACGAGAACATCAAATGCCTGATGCTCACCTCGTTCGCGGACGACGAGGCCCTTTTCGACGCGATCATGGCGGGTGCGTCCGGGTACGTCCTCAAGGCCATCCGCGGCAACGAACTGCTCTCCGCCGTGCGCGACGTCGCCGCCGGAAAGTCCCTGCTCGACCCGGTGGCCACCGCCCGCGTGCTGGAGCGGCTGCGGGCCGGCGGCAGCCGCGGCGACGACCGGCTCGCCCAGCTCACCGACCAGGAGCGCAGGATCCTGGACCTCATCGGCGAGGGCCTGACCAACCGCGCCATCGGCGCCCGCCTGCACCTCGCGGAAAAGACCATCAAGAATTACGTCTCCAGTTTGCTGTCCAAGCTCGGCATGGAACGGCGCTCGCAGGCGGCGGCGTATGTCGCCCGCCTGAAGGCGGAAAGGCGCTGAGAGGGGACGGCGGTGCGCGTGATGAAGAGAGGACTTACCCGGGCTTCCGAGGAACTCTTAGGTCTTCCTAGGACTTCCCCTCGGATCACCTCTCGGCCTCTTGGACTCCCGGACTCTTGGGCTCTTCGGTTCTTCGCTTCTCGGAAGAACCGAAGAGCCCTTTCTGTAACCACGGAATTCTTGGGAATGCAAGAGTCGTGCGGGAAGTGGGGGAGGGGATTCCGCCGGAGTGGGGGTGAAATGACCTGATGTCGGGTTGGGGTGAGGGTGGGGCTTGCGGACCCTGGATGGCCCGCAGGGCTTCCGAGTCGGCGGCGTCGAGGCACCTAGTGGGCACACCGCTCTCGGCACCCCCCATACGACGCGCCACTCAGGCGATGTGGCAGGCGCTCTCACACAAGGTCCCGGGCCGCGTCACCGACGGACCGAGGCTGATCGCCACCCACTCGATGACCTTGGCTCGGCGCAGCGTCTCCACCTCGGCCGTCGGAGAACGCAGAAGCTTCCCGTATCCCTTCTTTTCCATGCGGAACTGTGCTGCCATGTGCCACCAGGTCAACTCGAACGCGCGTGGGGGCAGGCATGGAGGTGCGAGGTGTACAGGGATCGATCCACTTCGACGACGGATGGATCACCATCGTGAAGAAGGCATTCGGGGAGCGGCCGGTGGAGCACCGGATCAGCGTGCGGGATGTCTCCGGCACCACGTTCAAGCCTGCCACGCGGCTGTTCCACGGCTATGTGCAGTTTCTGCTGCCCGGGGCGCTCGCCGCGCCCGAGAAGAAAGGGCTGGTGCTGGGCGGCCGTCCGCCCCAGGACGACCGCAACAGCCTGTCGATCCCCTACCGCTCCAATGACACTGCAGCCAAGCTCGTGGCTGCAGTGGAGGAGGCACGGGGGCGGCTCGGCCGGTGACTCTGCCGTCGGCGACATCGGCCCCCGTGTCGGCCCATATGTCGGCCGGTGGCCCTGTACCCGCCCCGTACCGCCGCATTCGGGACCAACGTCCCGTCCCCGTGGGGCGGGCGCCCCTACTTCGCTCCCGCGGGCCGGGAGAAGGTACTCCCATGGCCCCCGACGATCACCGCTGCCGCGCCCTGGACCTGCTCAGCCGCACCGCCTACGGCCGGGTCTCGGCCAGCCAGCGGGCGCTGCCCTTCACCACCGTCACCCGGCACCTGGTCGTGGACGGACGGCTGCTGCTGCGCCTGCACCGCGGGCACGGGTACCACCCGGCACTGGACGGCAGCGTCGTCGCGTACGAGGCCGACAACGTGCACGAGGCCGGCGCCGACACCTGGTCGGTGCAGTGCACCGGCACCGCCCGGCTGGCCGACCCCGGCCCCGCCGAGCTGGCCCGGTTCGGCCCGGCCCCGCGACTGGCGGACGGGGAGCCGTACGACGCGGTGCACTTGAGCGTCGAGCCGCTGCTCGTCAAGGTGCATCGCCTGCACGATGCCCCTGTGTTCCGATACGCGCACTCTGTGTGACCGTCGTCATCTAACATCTGGCGGGTGCCTGGCTCATCCGCCGTACGCGTACGGGAGACGCCGCCCGACGGCCGCTCCCTCGGTTCACTGCTGCGCCGTTACGAGCACGCCGGGGAGCCGCTGACGTGCGAGCCGGTCGCCGAGGGGCTCCTCAACCACGGCTACCGCCTCGCCACCACCCGCGGCCGGTTCTTCCTCAAGCACCATCTCGACGGGGACCGCGCCGCCATCGTCCGCCAGCACCGCGCCACGCTGCGGCTCGGCGCCCTCGGCCTGCCGGTCGCGCCGCCGCTGGCCGACGCCGACGGGCAGACGGTCGCGGTCATCGGCGGGCGCTGCTACGCGCTGCACCCCTGGGTCGAGGGCCGGCACCGCGACGGGGCCGCGCTCACCCGCGCCCAGTCGCGGCGGCTGGGGGCGCTCCTCGGGCTCGTCCACGTCGCGCTGGAGCAGGTGATAGCGGCCGATCCGGAGGCGCCCGGCCCGCCCTACGAGCACGCCTGCGCGGACCCGGCCCGCACCTTCACCGTCATCGAGGAACTGCTCGCCCTGGCCCGCGCCGCCCGTCCGCGCACCAGCTTCGACGAGCTCGCCGAACACCGCCTCCTGGAACGCCGCGGCCTCCTCGAACGCACCGCCCACCTCCGCCCGGCCGCCACCGCCGAACCCGTCACCGGCTGGGTGCACGGGGACTTCCACCCGCTCAACCTCCTCTACCGGGGCGCCGAGCCGGCCGCGATCGTCGACTGGGACCGGCTGGGCGTCCAGCCCCGCGCGGAGGAGGCGGTCCGCGCCGCCGCGATCTTCTTCGTCCGGCCCTCGGGGACGCTGGACCTCCCGAAGGTCCGCGCGTACGCCGCCGCCTACCGCCGCGCCGCCCGCGCCGGGGCGGCCGAGCTGGCGGCGGCGGTCCACCGGGTCTGGTGGGAGCGCCTGAACGACTTCTGGATGCTCACCTGGCGCTACCGCCGAGGCGACCGCCGCGCCGACCCCCAGTTCCCGGCCGCCGCCGCCCTCGTCGTCTGGTGGACCCGCGAGTACGAGGCGGTGCGGGAGGCGTTCACGGGGTGAGGGGGGCGGGTGGGGAGGGGGCGAGGGCCTCGGGGCGGTCGGTCGTCGCATTCGGTCACACGCGGTCAGCCACGGCACTTGGCTGCCGGGCGGTGGGCCGTCCGGTCCGGTTTCAGGGCGGTCGGCCGCGGCACTTGGCTGCCAGGCGGTCGGCCGCGCTATCCGGCTGCCGGGCGGTGGGCCGCGACATCCGGCTGTCGGGCGGTCGGCCGCGACATCCGGCTGTCGGGC
Source organism: Streptomyces sp. NPDC003077 (assembly GCF_040611095.1). Classification (NCBI taxonomy): domain Bacteria; kingdom Bacillati; phylum Actinomycetota; class Actinomycetes; order Kitasatosporales; family Streptomycetaceae; genus Streptomyces; species Streptomyces sp. NPDC003077. Next base: position 35,048 of record NZ_JBEXNM010000032.1, read on the forward strand.
GGTCGGCCGTCGATATCAAGCCCGTCCGGCGATTGAGGACAACGCCCCCGGCGTTCACCGGCACCCGAAAACGATCCCGCACCCGGACACACGGGCCCCGGAAACGCCAACGGGCGGCCCGCCCGCGAACCCGCGAGCCGGACCGCCCGTCAAAACCCTTCCGGTCAGCCTCCCTCGGTACCGGCGACGGTGCCGGTGCCACCCTGGCCACCGTCCCCACCGGTGTTCCCGCCCGTGTTCCCACCCGTCGGCGGCTTGTCACCCCCCGGGTCCGTCGTCGGATCCGTCGTCGGCTGGCCCGTCGGCGCCGTCGGCTGCCCCGTCGGCGCCGTCGGCTCCCCCGTCGGCTCCGTCGGCGGTGTCGTCGTCGGGTTCGTCCAGCGCGGCGACGGGCGGTAGGTGTACGACGGGCGGTGGGTGTACGTCCCCGAGCCGTCGTTGCCCGTGTTCCCGCCCGGCTGGGTCTCCGTCGACGCGGACGGCGACTCCGTGGGCGGCTCGGTGGTCTTCTCCTCCGCCGTCGCGGTGGGCGCCTTGGTCTTCTCCGGCTGCTTCTGCTCCTTGTCCGAGCCGAGCTGGTTGAACGCGACCGCCGCGCCCACCACGATCGCGATCACCGCGAGCGCCGCGAACAGCCAGATCCGGCCGCGTCCGCCGCCGCCCTTGCCCGGGCGCGGCCCGCCGTCGAAGCCGCCGTCACCGGCGCCCATGCCGGGCGGCAGTATCGGCTGCGCGGCGGTCTGGCCGTGGTCCGGGTGCGGCAGCGCGGTGGTGGCGGCCATGCCCATGGCCGGGGAGTGGCCGCGCTCGTGGGCGGCGACCGGGCCGGTGTCCCAGGTGCCGGTGTGGGCGCCCTGCTCGTGCAGCATCTGGAGGGCGTACTGGACCAGGCCGCGCATCTCCTCGGCGGTCTGGAACCGGTCGTCGGGGTCCTTGGCGAGCGCCCGCATCACCAGGCCGTCCAGCTCCGGCGGCACGCCCTGGGCGACCTCGGACGGCGGGATCGGCATGTCCTGGACGTGCTGGTAGACGACCGACAGCGGCGTCTCGCCGGTGAACGGGGGGCGCAGCGCGAGCAGTTCGTACAGCAGGCAGCCGGTGGCGTACAGGTCGGAGCGGGTGTCGACGGTCTTGCCGAGCGCCTGCTCGGGGGAGAGGTACTGGGGCGTGCCCATGACCATGCCGGTCTGCGTCATCGTGGAGGCCGCGCCGTGCAGCGCGCGGGCGATGCCGAAGTCCATCACCTTCACGGCGCCGTTGTTGGTGATGATGACGTTGGCGGGCTTGATGTCGCGGTGGACGATGCCGTGCTGGTGGCTGTAGGCCAGCGCCTCCAGGACGCCGGAGACGATGATCAGGGCCTGCTCGGGCGGCGGCGCGTCCGCGTTGAGCAGCAGGTCGCGGATGGTGCGGCCCTCGACCAGCTCCATGACGATGTAGGGCACGGTCTGGTGGCCGACGAGGTCCTCGCCGGAGTCGTACACCGCGACCACCGCGTGGTGGTTCAGGCCCGCGACGGACTGGGCCTCACGCGTGAAGCGGGCCTTGGACACCGGGTCCTCCGCCAGGTCCGCGCGCAGCAGCTTCACGGCGACCGTCCGGCCCAGGCGCACGTCCTCGGCGGCGAACACCTCGGCCATGCCGCCGCGGCCGAGCCGGTGCGTGAGCCGGTAGCGGCCGTCCCCGACCAGTCCGCCGTTGCCCCACATCTCCGGTGCGTCCGGGACGTTGGAGCCCCCCGCGGCGTCAGGATCGGACGGGCCCTGGGGGCTCTGCGTCGGTGCCATCGGTCCTCGCCGTCGAATCAGTTCCGCATTGCAGCGGTAAGGTCTCGGTCTTCGCTAGAGCACGCTACAGGCTCTGCGATGGCCTCTGGTCCCTGATGGACCGGCCGTCGGGCCTTCCCGTACCGAGTGTCGCAAGTGTCGCCTGTGAGGGGTGACGGAGCGCACGGGGGGCAGGGGCGGCGCCCGGTGGCGCGGCCCCGGCGCCTCATTGTGCCGAGAGATTGTGCCGAGCCCGTGACGGGATCTTGCACATCTGGTCACGGAACGGGCATCCGGCTTGACGTGTCACTGCCCTGGGGCAGACTTGGCCAGGAAATTCGGACACTGATCGGTTACTGATCGGAAAACCGGCCCGGAGAACGGTCTGGGATCGAGCCGAGACCGAGCCGGGAGGGGGCCGGGCACGGTCCGGAAGCGGCACGGGAACGGCCCGGAAGCGACCCGGGAACGGGCCCGGGACGGTCCGGGAGCCGATCCGTATCGGACCTCCGTCGGATCGCTCCGGCCCGCCATCGGATACTGATCACGACAGGTCTCCACCGAGTACGGGGCACAGCGCGCCGCGGCGCGCCTCAAGGGGGAAGCGGAACGATGAGCCAGGACGGCGCTCAGCAACACCACGAGGGCCGTTCGGTCGGCCACGGGCGCTACCAGCTCCGTGACCTCCTCGGCGCCGGCGGCATGGCCTCGGTGCACCTCGCGTACGACACCGTGCTGGACCGCGAGGTCGCGGTGAAGACGCTGCACACCGAGCTGGGTCGGGAGCCCGCCTTCCGCGAGCGGTTCCGGCGCGAGGCCCAGTCGGTGGCCAAGCTCGCGCACACCAACATCGTCTCGGTCTTCGACTCCGGCGAGGACGAGCTCGACGGCGCGATGGTGCCGTACATCGTCATGGAGTACGTCTCCGGCCAGCCGCTGCGCTCCGTGCTGGACGCCGACATCGCCGAGCACGGCGCGATGCCGGCGCAGAAGGCGCTGAAGATCGCCGGCGATGTGCTGGCGGCGCTGGAGGTCAGCCACGAGATGGGGCTGGTCCACCGCGACATCAAGCCCGGCAACGTGATGATCGCCGCCAAGCGCGACGTGGTGAAGGTCATGGACTTCGGCATCGCGCGGGCCATGCAGTCCGGCGTCACGTCCATGACGCAGACCGGCATGGTGGTCGGCACCCCGCAGTACCTCTCCCCCGAGCAGGCGCTCGGCCGCGGCGTGGACGCCCGCTCCGACCTGTACTCCGTCGGCATCCTGCTCTTCGAGCTGCTGACCGGGCAGCTCCCCTTCGACGCGGACTCCCCGCTGGCCATCGCGTACGCGCACGTGCAGGAGGAGCCGCCGGTCCCCTCCAGCATCAACCGCTCGCTGCCACCGGCCGTGGACGCCCTGGTGGCCCGCGCGCTGAAGAAGAACCCCAACGAACGGTTCCCGACCGCCGAGGCCATGCGGGACGAGTGCCTGCGGGTCGCGGGCTCCGCGTCGTCCGGCAGCACCCCGCTGATCATCAGCGAGGGGCCGCGGGCGCGCACCAGCGGCGCTTCGGTGTCCTCGGCGGTGTTCCCCTCCGCGCAGGGCGCCGCGCCGCGGACCCCGCCGCCGCCGAACGTGCAGACGCCCTACCAGCCCACGCAGGCGGCCCCGTCGTTCGGGCCGGGCCCGGCGGCCGGGCCGGCCACGCCGCCGCCCGCCAACGGCCCGTTCCCGCCCTCCACGCCGACTCCCGGACCCGCGCCCGCGCCGTTCGGCAACGGGTACCGGACGCCGCCGCCCTACACGACCCCGCCCCCGGCGCCCGCGCCCGCCCCGATCCCGACGGTGCCGGTCGGCGCGCCAGTCGGCGGGCCGGTCGGCGGGCCGGTCGGGGGGCCGCCCGGCGGCCGGTCGGGGAGCGGGAAGAGCAACACCTCGGTCATCGTCGCCTGCGCCGTGGTGGGCGTGATCGTCGTCACCGCCATCGCGCTCGTCATCGGCCTCAACACCGGGGGCGGCGGCGACAAGCCGCTCGTGAAGCCCACCACCACGTACACCGTGTCGCCGGGGGAGTCGGTCAGGCCCGAGGACAAGACGGCCACGGTCCCGCTCAGCAAGTGCACCCAAGCGGATCAGTACCGCCGGGACGACACCAGGGTCTACATGCCGTCGTTCTTCGGCAAGAACCTCGGCTCGGTGAAGAAGTGCCTGGAAGCGGCCGGCTGGAACTACACCGTCAAGGAGGTACCGGACTCGCTGTGGGAGAAGAACGCCGTCGTCAAGCAGTACCCGGAGGCCGTCGACCCGTTCGACCCGAAGGGCGGCGACATCATCGAGCTGACGGTGTCCAACGGCCGGAGGCCGTGAGCGGCTGAGACCGCCCACGGGCCGGTCGGCCCAACAGGCCGGTCAGCCCACGGGCCGGTCAGCCCGCGGCCCACGGCCCACGGTCTCCCGGGCGTCCGCCCGGCGGTCGTGTGCCGGTTCCGCCGAGTACGGGTACGAGCGAGGGCCCGGCGCGCGGGTGCGCGGCGGGCCCCTCCGGGTGTTCGCGGGTTACAGGTACGGGCCCGAGCGGGCGCCGCCGTGGCCAGGGCCCCCGTCGCTCTCCTCCGTCGGCACGGCGCCCGGCGGCAGGGCGCGGCGCATCTGCTCCAACTGGGCGCGGGCGGCCATCTGCTGGGCGAACAGCGCCGTCTGGATGCCGTGGAACAGTCCCTCCAGCCAGCCGACCAACTGGGCCTGGGCGATGCGCAGTTCCGCGTCCGTGGGCACCGACTCGTCGGTGAAGGGCAGGGACAGCCGTTCCAGTTCCTCGACCAGTTCGGGAGCCAGCCCGTCCTCCAGCTCCTTGACCGAGCTGGAGTGGATCTCCTTGAGCCGCACCCGGCTCGCCTCGTCCAGCGGGGCGGCCTTCACTTCCTCCAGCAACTGCTTGATCATGCTGCCGATGCGCATGACCTTCGCGGGCTGTTCGACCATGTCCGTCACGGGCACCTCGCGGGACTCGTCCTCACCGTCTCCGCCACCGGATCCGGTGGTGCCGAGAGCCATCCCGTCCGGGCCTACCACCAGGACGTGTGGGCTCTCCTGCGACCGTTCGTTCATCGGCATATCCATGCGGGCCATTCTCTCGTACAGCTGACTAGGAACGGTTGTGCCCCCGCACGCAGTTGATCCACCCTTCCGGCGGGACGCAATACGGGCCGTGCGGGTGGGAGCGCGGGGCACGAAGGGGCCGAGCGGGGCACGTCATCCCGGGTTGGCGAGCGGTGCGGCCGGGGCGGCGCTTCACCGGGTGCGGCGGCGCAGGCGGAGGCCGAAGTAGGCCAGGCCCAGGCCGGTGAGGGTCAGGCCGGCGCCCAAAGGGAGGACCCGGTGCACCCGGTTGGCGGAGCGCCCGAGCGCGTACGGACGGACGGCCCCGGTGTCGCGCGCCGCCGCGTGCTCCCTGGTCGGGCCGCGCGAAGGCGCGACGGAGGTTTGCAGCGGCGGCAGCGCCGCATACGGGCGCGGAGCCGGCCGGGCCGCACCGGCACCTGCACTGGCGCCGGGCCGCGGCGCCAAGGGGACGGAAGGCGGTCGCAGCGGGGGCGCGGCGAGGATCGTGGGGAGGGAGGGGGTGGGGGTGGGCGAAGGTCCCGGGTCGGGGGTGGGTGAGGCGGGCGGGGGTGCTTCGGCCAGGGGGCCTTGGTGGCCGGGACGGTCGGGGTGTCCGGGGCGTCCGGAGTGGGCGGACGGGCCGGGGGCGGGGGAGAGCGGGCCTCGTCCGGGGGGTGTCGGGGCGTCCGGCCCGTTCGAGGGGGACGGGTCCCCTGAGGGGGGAGACGGATCGCGGCGGCCGGGGTGGTGGCGGCCTTCTCCGGCGTGGTTTCCGGCGAGGGAGGTGTCGGGGTGCCCGTCGGCTTCGTCGTTCGCGTGGTGCCCGTCGTTCGCGTGGTGCCCGTCGTCCGCGTGCTCGTCGTGCGTGGGGGCGTCGTGCGTGGGGGCGATGACGGGGACGGGCGTCAGGGGAAGGCCCAACGCCGGGGCGGCCATCGCGGGGAGGGCGGCCGGGACGGGGAGCAGCGCCGCGGCGAGGATCGTCACCGCCGCGGCGCGCGAAGAGAGTCCCGCGCTGATGCCCATGACCCTCCCGTACCACTGCTCCGGCTCCCGGACCGGACCACCGGGGGCCTGCCCGCCCAGCGTCACACGGGGCGCCGGGCGCGGCATCCGGGGCGGGGCGGACGGGGGAGTCGGACGCGTGGCCTGTAGGCACGTGCCTGGAGGCACGTGCCTGGAGGCACGTGCCTGGAGGCACGTGGCCTGGAGGCACGTGGCCTGGAGGCACGTGGCCTGGAGGCACGTGGCCTGGAGGCACGTGGCCTGGAGGCACGTGGCCTGGAGGCACGTGGCCTGGAGGCGCGTGGCCTGGAGGCGCGTGGCCTGGAGGCGCGTGGCCTGGAGGCGCGTGGCCTGGAGGCGCGTGGCCTGGGAGGCGCGTGGCCTGGAGGCGCGTGGCCTGGGAGGCGCGTGGCCGACAGGTGCCCTCAGCCGGTCGTCAGGATGACCTTGCCGATGTGGGTGCTGGCCTCCATCACCCGGTGGCCCTCGGCGGCCTGGGCGAGCGGCAGCGTCCGGTCGACGATCGGGCGGACCTGACCGTTGGCGATCAGGGGCCAGACGTGTTCCCGTACGGCCGAGACGATGGCGGCCTTCTCCTCGACCGGGCGGGCGCGCAGGCTGGTGGCGGTGACCGCGGCCCGCTTGGTCAGCAGCGCGCCGATGTTCAGCTCGGCCTTCGCGCCGCCCTGGAGGCCGATGATGGCCAGCCGTCCGCTGGTGGCCAGCGCCTGGACGTTCCGGTCCAGGTACTTGGCGCCCATGATGTCGAGGATGACGTCCGCGCCCCGGCCGCCGGTGGCCTCGCGCACCTCGGTGACGAAGTCCTGCTCGCGGTAGTCGATGAGGATGTCCGCGCCGAGTTCGGCGCAGCGGGCCAGCTTCTCGGGGCCGCCCGCCGTCACCGCCACCTTGGCGCCGACGGCCTTGGCAAGCTGGATGGCCATCGTGCCGATGCCGCTGGAGCCACCGTGCACCAGCAGGGTTTCACCCGGACGAAGGTGCGCAACCATAAACACATTGGACCAAACGGTGCATACGACCTCGGGCAGCGCCGCGGCCCCGATCAGGTCCACACCCTCCGGAACGGGCATGACCTGGCCCGCCGGCACCGCGACCCGCTCCGCGTACCCGCCGCCCGCCAGCAGCGCGCACACCTCGTCGCCCACCGACCAGCCGTGCACGCCGGGGCCCACGGCGGCGATCCGGCCGGAGCACTCCAGGCCCGGATACGGGGACGCCCCGGGCGGCGGATCGTAGAAGCCCTGGCGCTGGACGACGTCGGCCCGGTTGACGCCGGTGGCCACCACGTCGATCAGGACCTCGCCCTCGGCCGGCCGCGGATCGGGGACCTCGGTCCAGACGAGGACTTCGGGGCCACCTGGTTCGGGAATGGTGATCGCTCGCATGTGCGCGAGGCTACTCCGCCGCGTCCGGTGGTGCCGGGGGCGGCGCCCGGCCGGTCCGGATCGGTTCCTGGGCAGTCTTGCTCGGTTGCTGCTCGGTTTTCGCTCGGTTTCCGCTTCGTTCTGCTCGGTTCCTGCCGGGTTCCCGCTTCGTACCGCTCGGTTCCTGCCGGGTTCCCGCCCCTTCCGCTCGGTTCGGCTCCGGCTCCGTCCTGGCGCGCTCCGTCCTGGCGCGCCGCCTCCGGAGCGGGTCAGTCCTGGGGCCGGCGGACCCGGGATATCGGGGACATCGAGGCGACGCCGTGGCCGGGGAGGCCGGGGTGGGTGCCGGGGCCAGGGCGGGGCTCGTCCTCGTCCTCCGTGGGAGCGGCGCGGACGATGGTGATCAGCCGGTCGGCGGTCTGGAGCGGGCTGGCCGCGGGGTCGTCGTAACCGAGCAGCCGGTGGCCGCGCAGCACCGCGACGATCAGGTCGTCCGTCTCCCGGACGGACTTGCCGACCTCGGAGCGGACCACCGGCCGTTCGACCAGGTCGAGGCCGCTGCCCTGCTGGATCAGGTCCTCCATGACCGTCCCGGCGCTGGGGCTGTGCACCGACAGGCCGAGCAGCCGCCCGGCGGCGCTCGCCGAGGTGATCACGGAGTCGGCGCCGGACTGCCGCAGCAGCGGCGCGTTCTCCTCCTCGCGGACGGCGGCGACGATGTTCGCCTTCTTGTTGAGCTGCCGGGCGGTGAGGGTGACCAGGACGGCCGTGTCGTCGCGCTGGGTGGCGATGACGATCTGCCGGGCGCGCTGGACCTCGGCCCTCAGGAGGATGTCGCTGCGCGTGGCGTCACCCAGCACGCCCGCGAACCCCTCGGCGAGGGCGACGTCGATGACCTTCGGGCTCGGGTCCACGATGACGATGCGGTCGCGGGTCAGCCCGGTCGCGCACAGGGTCTGTACGGCGGACCGGCCCTTGGTGCCGAACCCGACGATGATGGTGTGATCGCGCAAGGCTTTCCTCCAGCGGTTCAGTCGCCACTGCTCGCGGGTGCGCTCGGTGAGCACTTCGAGCGTGGTGCCGACCAGGATGATCAGGAACAGCACGCGGAGGGGCGTGATGAGCAGGATGTTCAGCAGCCGGGCGCCGTCCCCGTAGGGGACGATGTCGCCGTATCCGGTGGTGGAGAGGGTGACGGTGGCGTAGTAGACGCAGTCGAGGAAGTCGACGGTGTCGTCCGCGTTGTCGTGGTACTCGTCCCGGTCCACCCAGACGATCAGCACCGTCACGACGAGGACGAGCAGCGCCATCAGCAGCCGGCGCACCACTTGCCGCAGCGGGGCGACCGGGGCCCGGTGCGGGATCCGCACGCGGCGGGACAGATCCTCCGGGGTGTCCCGGGCCGCGGCATCGTGCAGGGGCAGCTTCACGCGGGGCCTCCGGGGGAGGGGGTGGTGCGGCTTTCGGGCTTCTCGTCGGGGGCGGGTTTCCGGTCGGGGGCGGGGCACCCGGGACGTTTCGCATCGGGGGCGGGGCGCCGGTTCCGGCTCGGCTCCTGGCCCGGGTCCGTCCGCCGGCCCCACTCGCACTGGTCGTTCCAGTCCGCCGACCAGGGGAGATCGAGGATGTCGGCCTCCTGGCCACGCGCCGTGCCGCCCGGGGGGACGACGGCCAGCGCGTCCGCCACCGCGACCCCGCGCAGCATCGCCGGACCGTTGAACCGCAGCGGTACGGCCACCACCCCCTCCCGCACGTCGTCGCGGTAGGCCACCGGCACGAGACGGGTGTCACGGGGGTGGCCGGGCACGGCGGTGGTCAGCGGCGCCTTGTAGGAGTCGGGCTGCCGACGCGCTCCCAGCGTCCGCAGCAGCGGCTCGGCGAGCGTGACCAGCCCGGACACGGCGGCGAGAGGGTTGCCCGGCAGGCCGACCAGGTGCTGGTGCGCGCTCAGCCGGGCCAGCAGCATCGGGTGCCCGGGGCGCACCGCCACGCCGTCCACCAGGATCTCCGCCCCCAGCCGGTCGAGCGTGGCGTGGACGTGGTCCCGGGGTCCGGCGGCCGTACCGCCCGTCGTGATCACCAGGTCGGCGGTGGTGGACGCGATGGCCTCGTACAGCGCCTCGGCGTCGTCGGCGAGATGGCGGGACGGGGCCGCCTCGGCGCCCAGCGCGCGCAGCCAGGGACCGAGCATCGGGCCCAGCGCGTCCCGGATGCGGCCCCCGCGCGGCAGCCCCTCGTGCAGCAACTCGTCACCCAGGACGAGGACTTCCACGCGGGGGCGGCGGTGCACCACCAGTTCGTCGTAGCCGGACGCGGCGGCCAGGCCGAGGACGGCGGGGGTCACCAGGGCGCCCGCGGGCAGGAGTTGATCACCGCGGCGGCACTCCTGGCCGCGCGGCCGGATGTCCTGCCCCGGGGGAGCGGGGTCGTGGGCGTGCAGCCGGGCGGTGGGGGCTGGGGCGCCTGTGCCGGGTGCGGTCGTGTCTTCGGGGCCGGGTGCGCGTCCGCTGTGGGGGCGGGGTGACGGCTCGCCTCCGTGCCGGGAACGGGGTGAGTGCTCGCGGACCTCGCCGTGTTCGCTGCGCAGGACGGCGGTGGCGCCGAACGGGACGCGGGCCCCGGTGGCGATGCGGATGGCGTGGCCGTCCGGGAGGGGCGCGGTGGGTTCGTGGCCGGCGAGGATGCCGGGGTCGTTCTCGTCGTCGGTGGTTTGGGCTTTGGTGGTCCGGGTTTCGGGGGTCCGGGTTTCGGTGGCCCGGTTCTTGGCCGGGGTGTCGGGGTCGTCCGTGCCGGGGGCCTCGTCGTCGTGGGCGGGGCCGACGATGTGCCAGGGGCCGGGTCCGGAGACGGCCCAGCCGTCCATCGCGGAGGTGTCGAAGGGCGGCAGGTCCGTCAGGGCGGTGACGGGCTCCGCGAGCGTGTGGCCGAGCGCCTCGTCCAGCGGACAGGCCGCCGCCTCCAGCGCGCCGTACGCCGCCCGGGCCGCCACGGCGCGGGCGTGACGCCATGAGACGGGGGCGGGGCGGGCGGGGGCGGGACTGTGGTTGGGGCTGGGGTTGGGGATCACGGGGGCGTCGGGGGGTGCGGTGGTTCGGGAGGGGCGGTTCGTTGGGGTGGGGTGGGGGGTGCTGGTGGGGGTGTTGGTGGGGGTGCCGGTGGGCCTGCCTGCGGGCCCGCCGGTGGGCCCGCCGTTCAGGAACGGGAGGTCGTCGTCGAGGTCGTCGTCGGCGAAGTGCTCGTCGGCGAAGTCGTCGTCCGCGAAGTGCTCGTCGGCGAACGCGTCATCGGCCTCATCGTCGAGTCCGATGATGAGACCGGTGTCGCGGCCGAGACCGGTGCCGAGACCGGTGCCAAGGCCAGTGCCGAGGCCGGATGTCTGCCTCTTCTCCTTTTCCGGCGTCCCGGACCGTTTCTCCTGGTCCGACGTCCCGGACCGTTTCTTCTTCTCCGGTGCCGTGGCCCGTCGCGGCTCGCCGGGCGGTTGCCGGTGCGCCCGGCCGTTTGCCGTATCCGGCTGCCCGTGGGCCCAGTCGTCGGTGTCCGGGTCCCAGGGGAAGCCCGGCACCGGTTCCGGCAGACCGTCCTTACGGCGGGCGGCCGGACGGTCCTCCTCGGGGTCCCTGGCTACCGGGCGCCGGCGCGCGCTGCTGCCCCGTTCGCCGAAAAGGTCGTTGACCAGCGCCAACGCATCGTCGAACTCGCCGTCATTCATGGCCCTGATTCGCTTCCGGCTGCACGTCGTGAGGTTGTCCGTCCGTGGGCTTCCCGGGGGCGCCCGGTGGGCCGTCCGACGCCGTACCCGCCTCCTGCCCTTCAGCGGCCCACCGATTGGCCAACGCCGCCAGGACGCCCGCCAGTTCCGACACCTCCCGGCCCTGCTGGGCGGCGGCGTAACCGACCAGGAAGGTCGTCAGCGGCGCGGCCGGGCGGGCGACGCCGTGTGCGGCGTCACGCGCGAGGTCGAGAAGTGCCGCCGTGTCCACGTCGAGCTCGATGCCCAGCTCGGCCTTGGCTGCGGTGATCCATTCGTCCAACACGCTTCCATGCTCCCTGATGCGGCGGCGCGCCGTGCTCAGGTCCTCCCAGGTGTCGCAGTCGAAGGCCGCCGTGGCCGTGGGGTCGGGAACGCGCCGGAGCGCCAGCCGGGCCGTCAGCGCCCGGAGGGGGAGGCCGTGCAGGGTCCCGTGCTCGGCGCGGAGCGCCGCCAGCTCACGGTGCAGGGACGCGGAACGGTAGGCGGCGACGAGCGGCTGGTCCCGGCCGTGGGCGTCACGCAGTAGCGCGCCGTCGGGGGTGGTGGAACGGCTGGGTAGCGGGGGCGTGCCGGGGCTGCGGTCGTGGTGCCGGTCGTGGTCCTGGAAGGGCCTGCGGTTTTTTACGGGTACGGGGACGGGGGCGCGGTGATCATCGCACCCCGAGCCGGGCCCCTCTCCGATCCCGAACCTCGCGTCCGGGCCGGGGACGACCGCCGCGAGCAGGCTCCGCACCGTCCCACGGGTGAGGAACGGCAGGTCGGCGGAGAGAACGAGGACGACCGGGGCCGAGGTGTGACGCAGACCGGCGCCCAGCGCGGCGAGCGGGCCGCCGCCCGGTGGGTCCTCCCGTGCGTGGACGACCTCGCGGACGGTGGGCCGGGGCGGCCCGACGACGACGGTCGTCGCCGCGTCCGGGCAGGCGGCCAGCACCCGGTCCAGGAGGGGGCGACCGCCGACCGGCAAGGCCGGTTTGTCCGCACCGCCCAGCCGCTTCGCGGCGCCCCCGGCCAGCACGAGCGCGTCGTAGGGGTCGTGGTCGCTCATCCGGCCAGTATCCACCGCCGTGCGCCGGAGGCCGGGGGGTGGCCGGGGGTGGCCGGGGGCGGGCCCATGGGCCGCGTCCTCGTCCCGGGCCCGTATCTCTGCCGAGTGGCGGACGACGGGCCGGACGCGCACCGCCCCGGCCCAGCCCAGCCCGGACCCACCAGCGCCCACGTCAGCCCGCAGCACCGCCCCGCCAGGCCGCCGGACGGGCCCAGCGCCGCCCCCTCAGCCCCATAGGCCCCCGACGATCACAGCCCCCGCAGCAGCAGCGCCGGCCGTTCCACGCAGTCGGCGACGAACCGCAGGAACCCGCCCGCCGTCCCCCCGTCGCACACCCGGTGATCGAAGGTGAGCGACAGCTGCACCACCTGACGCACCGCCAGCTCACCGTCCACCACCCAGGGCTTGGGCGTTATTCGGCCCACACCGAGCATCGCGGCTTCCGGGTGGTTGATGATCGGCGTCGAGCCGTCGACGCCGAAGACGCCGTAGTTGTTGAGGGTGAAGGTGCCGTGGGTGAGCTCGGCCAGGGTGAGCAGCCCGTTGCGGGCCGACTCGGTCAGGCGGGCGATTTCCTCGGACAGCCCCTCCACCGTGCGGGCCTGGGCGTCGCGCACCACGGGCACCACGAGTCCCCGGTCGGTCTGTGCCGCGAAGCCCAGGTGGATGCCGGAGAGCCGGACGATCTCGTTGGTCTCCGTGTCGACGGTGGAGTTCAGCATCGGGTAGCGCGCCAGCGCGGCCGTGCAGACGCGGGCGAGCAGCGCCAGGAGGGAGACCTTCGGGGCGCCGGGAACGTTCATCGCCTTCCGCGCCGCGAGCAGTTCGGTGGCGTCGGCGTCGACCCAGCAGGAGGCGTCGGGGATCTCGTGGCGGCTGCGGCGGAACTTCTCCGCCGCAGCGCCCCGCATCCCCCGGAGCGGGATGCGCTCGGCCTCGCCCGGCAGCCGCCCGTAGGTGACCGGCTGGCCGGCCGGTTCGGCGACCACGGTTGCGGTGCCCGCCGCCATCGGCGCCCCGGTCGGCGCGGACTCGCGCTCCCGGGCCGCGCGCTCCACGTCCGCGCGCAGGATCAGCCCCTCCGGGCCGGTGCCCCTCACGTCCCGCAGGTCCAGGCCGTACTCGCGGGCGAGTCGCCGGACGAGGGGGGAGATGACGGCGACCGCCCCCCGGACGCCGCCTCCGTGCGGGGCGGTGCGGCTCGCCGGTGCGGTGACCTGCTGCACCTCCGGGGCTATCGCCGCGGTGCCGGACCAACGGGTGGACGGCGCCTCGGGCGCGGTCGGCCGGGCGGTCTCTCCAACTGGGTGGGGAGCCACCGGCCGGGTCCGGCGGCGGCGCCCGGTGGCGGCCGTGGTCCCGTAACCGACGAGCACGTTCCCCGACCCCTCGTCCGCGGAGGTGCCCGCCGTCCCTTGAGGCGCGCGCCCGTTCACCGACGCTCCACCGGACGCGGCCCCGGCACCCCGTACGGCCGTCCCACCGGACGCGGCCCCGCCGCCCCCACCAGAAGCAGACCGAACGCCAGAAGCAGCCCCGACACCGGAAGCAGACCCAACGCCGGAACCAGCCCCGACCGCCCCACCAGAGTCGGCGGCCCCACCGGCCACGCCTCCCGACGGCTCCCCGGGCGGCATCGCGCTCTCGCCGACCGCCACCGTCAGCAGGGGCGCCCCGACCGGCAGCTCCTCGCCCTCGTCACCGAGCCGTGCGGTGACCACGCCCTCGTAAGGGCACGGCACCTCCACCAGCGCCTTGGCGGTTTCGACCTCCACGACGGTCTGATCGACCGCCACCACCTCACCGATCTCGACCAGCCATCGCACGATCGTCGCCTCGGTGAGCCCTTCGCCCAGGTCGGGCAGGGCGAATTCACGGACCTCGGCCATCACGAGCCGCCCCCTTCGGTCCAGTCCGATTCCCACTGCAACCGGGCCACCGCGTCCAGCACGCGGTCCACGCCCGGCAGGTGGTGCCGTTCCAGCATCGGCGGCGGGTACGGGATGTCGAAACCCGCGACCCGCAGCACCGGCGCCTCCAAGTGGTGGAAGCAGCGCTCCGTCACCCGCGCGGCGATCTCCCCTCCAGGACCGCCGAAGCCGCTCGCCTCGTGGACGACCACCGCCCGCCCCGTACGCCGGACGGACGCCACGACCGTCTCGTCGTCGAAGGGCGTCAGCGACCGCAGGTCCACGACCTCCAGGTCCCAGCCCTCCGCCGTGGCCGCCTCCGCTGCCTCCATGCAGACGGGGAGCGAGGGCCCATAGGTGATGAGCGTGGCGCTGCTACCGGGGCGCCGGACCTCGGCCCGCCCTATGGGGGCGACGGGCGCCGGGTCCTCGGGGGACCAGTCCGCCTTGGACCAGTACAGGCGCTTGGGTTCGAGGAAGACCACCGGGTCGTCGGAGGCGATGGCGGCGCGCAGCAGGCCGTAGGCGTCGGCGACCGTGGCGGGCGTGACCACGTGGAGGCCGGGCGTCGCCATGTAGTACGCCTCGGAAGAGTCGCTGTGGTGCTCGACGCCGCCGATCCCGCCCCCGTAGGGGATGCGGATCGTCAGCGGCAGCGGCATGGCGCCCCGGGTGCGGTTGCGCATCCGGGAGACGTGGCTGACCAGTTGCTCGAAGCCGGGGTAGGCGAAGGCGTCGAACTGCATCTCCACCACCGGCCGCAGCCCGTACATGGCCATGCCGACGGCGGTGCCGAGGATGCCGGCCTCGGCCAGCGGCGTGTCCGTGCACCGGTCGTCGCCGAACTCCCTGGCCAGGCCGTCGGTGATCCGGAAGACGCCGCCCAGGGTGCCCACGTCCTCGCCCATGACGTGGACGGACGGGTCCTGCGCCATGGCGTCGCGCAGCGCCCGGTTGAGCGCCTGGGCCATCGTGGCGGGTTTGCGCCCGGTGGTGGACGGGGTCTTCGTCGTGGACGTCGTCATGGTCATGGCCGGGCCTCCCGTCCCGGGTGCGCCGCGCCCCGCGCCTGGGGGACGGCCTGGACGCGCGCGCCGCCTCGGGTCTCGCCGCCGTAGGGGTCCCGCGCGGGTGCCGTGTCGCCCGTGGAGCCGTGCGGGCCGTCCCCGGCGTGGACCTCCTCCTCGGCGGCGAGTTCGGCCCGCAGCAACGCGGCCTGCTCGCGCAACTGGCCGGTCTGCTCGGCGTAGACGTGGGCGAAGAGGTCCATCGGGTCCAACCGCGGATCCTGGTGCATGCGGGTGCGCAGGTCGGCCGCCATCTCCTCGGCCTCCTTGCGCACGCTCGCCGTGAACTCGTCCGTCAGGAGGCCGCGTGCGGTCAGTTCGTGTTCCATCAGGGCTATCGGGTCGTGTCCGCGCCACGCCTCCACCTGCTCGTCGGTGCGGTAGCGCGTGGCGTCGTCGGCGTTGGTGTGCGCCTCGACGCGGTAGGTGACGGCCTCGATCAGGGTGGGGCCGCCGCCGCGGCGCGCCTGCTCGACGGCGGCGGACAGCACCTCCAGGACCGCCGGGGCGTCGTTCCCGTCCACCAGGCGGCCCGGCATGCCGTACCCGACCGCCTTGTGGGCGAGGGTGGGCGCGGCCGTCTGCTTGGCGAGCGGCACCGAGATCGCGAAGCCGTTGTTCTGCACCAGGAAGACGACGGGGGCCTGCCATACGGCGGCGAAGTTCAGCGCCTCGTGGAAGTCGCCCTCGCTCGTCCCGCCGTCGCCGACCAGCACCAGGGCCACCACCTCGTCACCCTTCAGGCGCGCCGCGTGGGCGAGCCCGACGGCGTGCGGGAGTTGGGTGGCCAGCGGGGTGGACAAGGGTGCGACGCGGTGGGCGTAGGGGTCGTACCCGGTGTGCCAGTCGCCGCGCAGCAGTGTCAGCGCCTGCACCGGGTCCAGCCCGCGCGCCACCGCCGCCAGGGTGTCGCGGTAACTGGGGAAGAGCCAGTCCTGCTCCTTGAGGGCCAGCGCGGCGGCGACCTGGCACGCCTCCTGGCCGGTGGACGAGGGGTACACCGCGAGCCGGCCCTGCCGGGTCAGCGCGGTGGCCTGGGTGTTGTAACGGCGGCCACGGACCAAATGGCCGTACAGGTCGGTCAGCAAACCGCTGTCCAACCGCTCGGCGGCGTCCGTGCCCAGCACGCGGTGGGGCTCCGGGTCGGGGAGGAGGGCGGTGGCGTCCGCGCGCGGCTTCCAGGCGGGAGGCGGCGCGAGCCACTGTTCCCTGCTCCTGCTGCCGCCGGACTGCTCAAGAACCGTCATGACGAGCACCTCCTCGTTCGGAAGGGGTGGGCGCGGGGCGCCGCGTGGGGGTGGTGGCGGGCGACGGGCGGGAAAGATGCGAGAGACGAGGGCCGGTCGGCCCTTCCCTACCGATTGTTCGGTCGTTGGCACATTTTGGCTACAGGCGGCCCGAGGCTGTGGACAAACGGTTCTGCAAAGCCTGAGATGCATACAGGGCGTCCATAAAGGGGAGGCGGGACGGTATGCCGGACGAACAGATGGCCACCTCCGGTGCGCACCCTCCCGTACGCCCGTTGGACACCATCGACCGCGCGATCCTCCGTATGCTGCAGACCGACGGACGGGCCTCCATACGCTCGGTGGCCGAGCGGGTCCACGTCTCGCGCGCCAACGCCTACGCCCGGATCAACCGCCTGATCGACGACGGCGTGATCCGCGGCTTCAGCGCCCGCATCGACCAGGAACGGGCAGGCCAGGGCGCGTCCGCGTACATCACCTTGAGAATCGTCCAGAACTCCTGGCGCACGGTGCGCAAGCGCCTCGAAGCGCTCCCCGGCGCCGCGCACATCGCCCTGGTGGGCGGCGACTTCGACGTCCTGCTGCTGGTGCACACCAAGGACAACCGCGAGCTGCGGGAGCTCGTCCTCAGCCGGATCCAGTCCATCCCGGAGGTGCTGGGGACCCGCACGCTCCTGGTCTTCGAGGAGTCGGATCTCAGCCCGGAAAACCCGTGAGGGGGACGGATTTATCCACAGGGAGCCGTCCCGGGGACGGAACCGGGGGTCGCGCCGGAGGCGGGCCGGACGTCAGCGGACGGCAGGTCGGGAGCGGCAAGACCGGCCGCCGGCCGCCAGCGTGCCGGGACGAGGGCGGAACGAGGACGGAGCCCAGGCCGGACGCCCCCGATTCCCCACGGAAGCCGCCCGCAGCCCCCTACGTCCCCGAACCCCTCAGGCCCGCAACCCCGCGAACGCCGTCCGCACCACCGCGTCGGCGATCTCCTCGCTGCTCGCCGAGCCGCCCCTGGACGGCCGGTACCACTCCACGATGGAGTTGACCATCCCGAACAGCAGGCGGGTCGCCAGCCGGATGTCCACGTCCGGGCTGAGGTCGCCGTCGGCCGCCGCTTCCTTGAGCAGGTCCGCCACCCGCTGGTCGAACTCGCGGCGGCGTTCCATGGCCCAGCGCTCGGTGTCCGTGTTGCCGCGCACCCGCAGCAGCAGCGTCACGTAGGGCAGCTCCGCCACCAGCACCTCGACCTCGCGGCGGGTGACGTACTCCAGGCGCTCGATCGCCCGCCCCTGCACGGCACCCGGCTCGTCCAGCACCGCGAAGAGGCCGTCCAGCGCGCGCCTTATGGCCCGCTGCAGCAGTTCCTCCTTGCTGCGGACGTGGTGGTAGATGGAGGACTTGGAGATTCCGGCGGCCTTGGACAGGTGCTCCATAGAGGTGCCGTCGTAACCGCGCTCGTTGAACACGTCGACGGCCACCGCGAGCAGCGAGTCGGGCGTGTAGGTGTCGCGCTTGGCCATGGTCATGATTAGAGCACCCGCTTCCGCCCGCGCGCACGGCGCCGCAGTTCCCGGCACGGCACGTACCGTCCACCGCCGTACTGGCGGCTCAGCGCGGTCAGGACCGCGCACACCCAGGGCGCGCCGAGCCGGTCGAGCCACTCGAAGGGCCCGCCGGGGTAGTTCACGCCCCGGCGCATGGCCGTGTCGATGTCCGCTTCCGCGGCGACACCGCGCGCCCGGGCGTCCACGGCCAGGTCGATGATCATGGCGACCGTACGGGCCACGACCAGGCCCGGCACGTCCTCGATGACGCTCACCCGTTTCCCGAGCGCCTGGAAGAGGCCCACCGCCTCCCGTACGTCCCCGGGGAGCGCGGAGTCGGAGGGCGCCAGCGCGATCCGGGACGCGGACCGGTAGTCGAACGCCAGGTCGAACTGGATACGGCGCCCGGCGGCCTCCCCGGCGGGCGATCCGTCCGCCAGGGCGAGCACCGCGCCCCCGGGGAGCCGCAGCGAACCCCCGGGCTCCTCGCCGTCCCGCTCCCGTACGACCTTGATGCCCGCCTCCTCGATCAGCGCGGGCAGCTCCCCGACGGGTCCCGCGCCGCCGTCCCGTACGACGACCACGGCGGGTGGCGGGCACGGCTCGGCCGTCGCCGGCTCCGGGCGGGCCGCGCCCTCGGCGTGGTCGTACCAGCCGCGTCCCGACTTGCGGCCCAGCAGCCCCGCCTCCACCAGGCGCCGCTGCGCCAGAGAGGGCGTGAACTTCGGGTCCTGGTGGAAGCCCTCCCACACGGAGCGGGTGACGGCTTCGTTGACGTCCTGCCCGATGAGGTCGGTCAGTTCGAAGGGCCCCATCGGAAAGCCGCCGCCCTCGCGCAGCACGGCGTCCAGGGTGGCCGGGTCGGCGGCGTTCTCCTCGTACAGGCGCAGCGCCTCGGCGTAGAAGGGGCGGGCGAGGCGGTTGACGAGGAAGCCGGGGGTGTCGGCGCAGCGGACGGGCGTCTTGCCCCAGGCGGCGGCGGTGGCATACGCGGTGTCGGCCGCGGCCGGGTCCGTGGCGTACCCGCTGACCACCTCCACCAGGGGCAGCACGGGCGCCGGGTTGAAGAAGTGCAGGCCCACCAGGCGCCCCGGGTGGCGCAGCGCGCCCGCGACGGCGGTGACGGAGAGCGAGGAGGTGTTGGTGGCCAGCAGGGCGTCCTCGGCGATGACCGCCTCCAGGGCCGCGAACAATTCCCGCTTGACGTCCAGCCGTTCCACGATCGCCTCGGCGACGAGCGCGGCACCGGCGAGGTGGGCGGGCTCCGTCACCGGCACGAGCCGGGCGCGGGCGGCGTCACGGTCGGCGGCGGTCATACGGCCCTTGTCCACCAGGCGGTCCAGGCGGCGGCCGATCGCCGCGGCGGCCTCGGCCGCGCGGCCCGGCGCCGCGTCGTAGAGCCGCACCGGATGGCCCGCGACCAGCGCGACCTGGGCGATTCCCTGCCCCATGGTGCCGGTGCCGACGACGGCGACGGTGCTGCCCGGATCGATGGCTGTCATGGCGCGGGTCCTCCCCGACGGAAGTTGTCCACAGGTTCGGGGACGGCCCTTGCCCCGACCGATCGTTCGGTTACTCTAGCTGCGTTGCCGTTGTCGTCCCAGTCCCCGACGTATCCGTCCGCAGCGGATTCCCCGGATCCCCGCAGCGGGCCGACGTCCTCGCACCCTCCCTTGTACCGGCCCGGCTCGACGAGGAGTTGGTCATCAATGGCCGCCGCACCGACCACAGCGAAGCTGTTCGACAAGCACCGCCCGACGCTCGACCAGGCGCTGGAGGCCATCCGCACCCGCGCCTACTGGTCCCCGTACGCGGAGCACCCCAAGGCGTACGGCGAGACCGCCGCGCCGGACGGACAGGCCGCCTTCGACGCGCTGCGCGACCAGCGCTTCGCCCTGGACCAGCCGGGCACCGACGACTGGGTCGGCGAGGAAGTCTCCCCGTACGGCCCCGCGTTGGGCATCACCTACCCGCACCCGGACGCGGACCGGCTGCTGCCCGCCATGCGCGCGGCGATGCCCGCCTGGCGGGACGCCGGGCCGCTGACCCGGGCCCTTGCCTGTCTGGAGATCCTGGCCCGGATCAACGCCCGCTCCCACGAGTTCGCGCACGCCGTCATGCACACCAGCGGCCAGGCGTTCATGATGGCCTTCCAGGCGGGCGGCCCCCACGCGCAGGACCGCGGTCTGGAGGCGGTGGCGTACGCGTACGCCGAGCAGGTCCGCACCCCGGAGGCGGCCAACTGGTCCAAGCCGCAGGGCAAGCGTGACCCGCTCAACCTCAGCAAGTCCTTCACGTCCGTCCCCCGCGGCGTCTCCCTGCTCATCGGCTGCAACACCTTCCCCACCTGGAACGGCTACCCCGGCCTGTTCGCCTCCCTGGCGACCGGCAACGCCGTCCTGGTCAAACCGCACCCGCGCGCCGTCCTGCCGCTCGCCCTCACCGTCCGGGTGGCCCGCGAGGTCCTGAGCGAGGCGGGCTTCGACCCCGACCTGGTGTGCCTGGCCGTCGACCGGCCCGGCGAGGGGCTCGCCAAGACGCTCGCGGTGCGCCCCGAGGTGCGCCTGATCGACTACACCGGTTCCACCGCGTTCGGCGACTGGCTGGAGGCCAACGCCCGCCAGGCGCAGGTCTTCACCGAGAAGGCCGGCGTCAACTCCGTCGTCATCGACTCGACGGACGACTACAAGGGCATGCTCGGCAACCTCGCCTTCTCGCTGTCCCTGTACACCGGCCAGATGTGCACCACCCCGCAGAACCTCCTCATCCCCCGCCAGGGCATCACCACCGAATCCGGCCCGAAGTCCTACGACGAGGTGGTCGCCGACCTCGCCGGCGCCGTCGGCAAGCTGCTGGGCGACGACGCGCGGGCCAACGCGCTCCTGGGAGCCGTGGTCAACCCGCAGGTCAAGGAGCGCATCGACGCGGCCCCGAAGCTGGGCGAGGTGGCCCTGCCCTCCCGCCAGGTGACGAACCCGGAGTTCCCGGACGCCACCGTCCGCACGCCCGTGATGGTCAAGCTGGACGGCGCCCGCAAGCTCTGGGACAGCCCCGGCGCCGACGCGCCGTACCTGTCGGAGTGCTTCGGCCCGATCTCCTTCGCGGTGGCCGTCGACTCCACGGCGGACGCGGTGGACCTGCTGCGGCGCACCGTCCGCGAGAAGGGCGCCATGACGGTGGGCGCCTACACCACCTCGCCGGACGTCGAGCGGCTGGTGGAGGAGGCGTGCCTGGAGGAGTGCGCCCAGCTCTCGCTCAACCTGACGGGCGGGGTGTACGTGAACCAGACGGCGGCGTTCTCCGACTTCCACGGCTCGGGGGGCAACCCCGCGGCGAACGCGGCGCTGTGCGACGGGGCCTTCGTGGCGAGCCGGTTCCGGACGGTGGAGGTGCGTCGGCCGGAGTGATCACGTAGGTGCGATGTGCCGGGCGGGGCGCCCGGGATCGTGTGCCCCGCCGGGACGCTGCCGCCTGCCTTGCGACGACACCAGGGTTGCTCCCGGGTGGTGGCCGCGCGGCGTCTTCGTCTCACGCCGCCAACGGCCCGACGGCCCGCGTCCGAAGCACTCCCGTCGGGCCGTCGGGCCGTCGGGCCGTCAGGCCGTTGCCCCTCCACCTCAGGCCGCCATCGGCGTCCCGTTCCCCCGGGACATCCAGTGGAAGAGCCCCATGGCGACACTGGTGGCGAGGTTGAAGCTGGACACCTGGGGCCGCATCGGCACCGCGACCAGGGCGGTGGCCCGCGCCTTGAGCTCCGGGGAGATGCCCTGCCGCTCGGACCCGAAGGCGAGCACGGCGTCGTCGGGGAACGCCATCGTCCGGATGTCGGCACCGTCGGGGTCCAGCGCGTAGACCGGGCCGGGCGGCAGGTCGTCCGGCTCCACCCGGCGGACGGCGGTGGCGAAGTGCAGCCCGGCCCCGGCGCGCACGACGTTGGGGTGCCAGGGGTCCTGCGTCCCCGTGGTGACGACACCGGTGATGCCGAAACCCGCCGCCAGGCGGACGACGGCGCCGATGTTGCCGAGGTTGCGCGGGTTCTCCAGGAGGACGACGGGGGCCGGGCGGGGCGAGCGCCACAGGGCGCCCCGGGTCTCCTCGTCCGCGGGCCGGGTGGCGAGCGCGGCGACGCCGGTGGGGTGGGTCCGGGGCACCAGCGCCCGCATGACCTGCTCCGGGACCTCCACGGCCAGCGCGTCCACGGACGCCCGGACGTCCTCGGCGAGGCCGGCCGCCAGTTCCAGCAGCCCGGCCTTGTCCGTGGTGATCACCTGTCGCACGTCGCCGCCGAAGCGCAGCGCGTGCTTGAGCGCGTGGAACCCGTCGAGCAGTACCGCGTCCGGCCCCTCCGCGCTCGCGCGCCAGCCCCGCTTCAACGCGTCCAACGTGCCGTTCTCCTTCATGCCGTCCACTATCTCCTGCCTCGTACGGCACAGACGCACCGGAGGGGCGGGACGGCCCGCGTTCCACCAGGGGGCGCGACCAGCCCGGCAGACACCCGGTGGTCGGCTTCGCACGCGTCCCGTTCCCCGGAGTGCCCGGGGCCCGGTCAGCCGACGGTCGCCCGCGTGCCGTCGCCGCCGTCCTGAGGGGCGTTACGGGCCGGCCCGTCGACGCCACGAGGGGCTGACGGCACCCGTACGTCCGTCCCTCCTGGCGCGCCCCCGGCACTCCCGCCGCCCCGGCCACGGCGCAGCCGGTTCCCCACGCGCGCCGCACGGGCGCCCAGCCTGGTCAGGAAGGCGGTCGGCAGGAACACCGCGTCGGCCGCGACCATCGCGAGCGAGAAGAACGGCAGCCCCAACAGGAACGCGATCGCCAGGTGCTCGCCGATCATGGCGACGAGCAGCACGTTCTTCAGGCGCCGGTTGAACACCGTGAAGGGGAACGCCACCTGCACGATCACCGTGCCGTAACTGAGCAGCATGATCAGCAGGCCGTTGCCCGCCAGCGCCCGGGACAGATCGGGCCACGGCGAGAAGTAGTCCAGGTGCAGCGGGTAGTAGACGGCGGTGCCGTCCTGCCAGCGCGAGCCCTGGATCTTGTACCAGCCGGCGGTGGCGTAGACGAGGCAGACCTCGACGAGGATCACCAGGAAGGCACCGTTGTGGACGAGCTTGGCCAGCATGTCCAGCACCGCCCGCGGCTCCCCGGGCGCGTACCGCTCGGCCAGCCACCACACGGCGTGGACGGCCCACAAGCCCCACAGCGCCAGGCTCCACCCGACACCCGGGCACGGCCCGTGCGCGAACCAGGAGAGCCCGTACGCGCCCCCGAATTGCGCGGTGGCCAGCACGAGGCCGAGCACGGCCCACAGGACGATGCCGGGCAGGTCCCGCCCCGGACGGGTGCCCCCTCCAGGTGCCTCGGCCGCGCGGCGGGCGCGGCGGGCGTCCAGGGACCACACCTGGCCGCACCGGGTGAGGACGAGGTACATCGCCATCAGGTGGATGACGTTGTCGCCACCGTCACCGGCGTAGATGCTGCGGTTCTGGAGCGAGAGCACGCCCACCATGAACAGCACGGACATCGTGCGGGTGCGCCAGCCCACCAGGAGGAGCGCGCTGGAGACCACCGCCAGCCCGTAGACGGCCTCGAACCACGCGGTCGAGCCGGACCAGGGCAGGACCGAGAAGGCGTGGTTGTTGTCGAGGAACGGGCGTGCCAGCTCCAGGCTCCACGGCCCGTCCGGCCCGTACAGCTCGCGCCGGTGGGGGAACTCGCGCAGCAGGAAGAGCAGCCAGGTGGTGGCGAACCCGATGCGCACGACGGCCGTCTGGTACGGGCCCAAGGCGAGGGTGCCGACGCGGGCGAAGCCGCGGCGGATGGCGCGCTCGATCCGGGTTTCGTCGGGGAGGGGGGCGGCCTCGGGGGCGCGCACGGGGGGCTTCCGGGCGGGGGACCCGTTGGGCCCCGGGACCCGCGGGCCGCCGACGGCGAACGCCGAACCGGCGGCGCTCGGAGCGCCCTTCGGGGCCGACGGACCGTCGAAGGCGGGCATCGGGTGGTGACCGTCCGGCGTGGCCCGGGGCGGCTGCGGCGGAGTGCTCACTGGTGCGTCGCCCCCTCGGGCAGGTCGGCCGCGGTGACCGGCCACCAGGGCACGACGCGGTACACGGGCTGGGTGGCGACCTTCTCGGCGCTCCACGGCGGTGGCCCGACCGGCGTCGTCATGGAGCGCACCTGCACCCGCTCGACCGCGCCGCCGGCCGCCCATTCCGCGCCGAGCCGCGCCATGACGATGCGCCGCACGTAGCGTTCGGAGAGCCGGCCGCGCGGCCCGGTGGCCCGGTTCTGCGCGTCGTGCGAGGTGACGAAGAACTCCCAGGCGCGGCGCAGCACGTTCTGCTGGGTGTGGCTGGGGAACAGGTTGTGCCGGATGGCCTGCCCGTCGCGCGCGGAAAGGTCGGTCCAGCCGGTGGTGCGTGTGCCGCCGTCCCGGGTGCGGAGCTGGGCGCGCGCCTGGACCGCGATGTTCTGCTGGAGCGGGTTGGGCGCGAACAGCTTCCAGTTCTGTTCGTACTCGGGGTAGACGTAGTCGCCTATCTCCTTGCTGTACTGCTTGCTGACCGTGTTCGGCGGCGCGACGTGCAGGAACGTCATGCCCAGGTGGATGGCGAGCGCGAGGGCGACCGCCCCGGCCGCGACGACCACGATCACGCGCGAGGGCAGCGAGAGCGCGACCAACGGCCGCGGTTCGTCCCCGTATGACTGCATTGGTGCCCCGTTCACAGAATCCCGTACGGCTCCGCGCCGCCCCCGGAACCGTACCTAGCGGACCCCATCGGACACACCCTGCTCCGGGTTATCCACAGGCTTGACACCCGCGCCACCGCCGACCCACCATTGAACCGAACGATCGGTCGGTCGGGAGCGAGGGGGCACACATGACGACGACGATCGCGCCGGACGAACCGGGACAGGAAGCCCTGGCAGCCGTCTTCGAGGCGACCGTGGCCGCCGACGAACGCGTGGAGCCACGCGACTGGATGCCGGACGCCTACCGCTCGTCCCTGATACGGCAGATCGCCCAGCACGCGCACTCGGAGATCATCGGCATGCAGCCGGAGGCCAACTGGATCACGCGCGCGCCGTCCCTGCGCCGCAAGGCGATCCTGATGGCCAAGGTCCAGGACGAGGCGGGACACGGCCTGTATCTCTACAGCGCCGCCGAAACCCTCGGCGCCGACCGCGCCGACCTTCTGGACAAGCTCCACTCCGGCCGCCAGAAGTACTCCTCCATCTTCAACTACCCGACCCTGACCTGGGCCGACGTCGGTGCCATCGGCTGGCTGGTGGACGGCGCCGCCATCACCAACCAGGTGCCGCTGTGCCGCTGCTCCTACGGCCCCTACGCCCGCGCCATGGTCCGCGTCTGCAAGGAGGAGTCCTTCCACCAGCGCCAGGGGTACGAGCTCCTGCTCGCCCTCAGCCGCGGCACACCGGCCCAGCACGCCATGGCCCAGGACGCCGTGAACCGCTGGTGGTGGCCCTCCCTGATGATGTTCGGCCCGCCGGACGACGAGTCGGCGCACTCCGCCCAGTCGATGGCCTGGAAGATCAAACGGCACTCCAACGACGAGCTCCGCCAGCGGTTCGTCGACATCTGCGTCCCCCAGGCCGAATCGCTGGGCCTGACCCTGCCCGACCCCGACCTGACCTGGGACCCGGAGCGCGAGCACTGGAACTTCGGCCCCATCGACTGGGACGAGTTCCGCGAGGTCCTCAAGGGCAACGGGCCCTGCAACGACCAACGGATCGGCCAGCGGCGGCGGGCCCACGAGAACGGCGCCTGGGTCCGCGAGGCCGCCGCCGCCTACGCGGCCAAGCACGGAGAGGCGACCCGATGACCACGACCCTCTCAACGAGGCCCGCACAAAGGAGGGTCCACCAGTGACCACCCCCGGACCCGACACCCCCAAGGGCCCGGACCGGCCGGACGCGCCGGCCCCGGCGAACCCCGACCGCCCGGATTCCCCGGCCCGGCCCGGTTCCGACCGCCCGCAGGCACCGGCCTCGTCACAGCCCGCCCCCACGGAGCCCCGGCCGCAGACCGCCGCCACCGGCCAAGGCGACCAGGGCGACGACCCAGGCACCCCGGGCCGCACCGAATGGCCCCTGTGGGAGGTCTTCGTCCGCAGCCGCCGCGGCCTGTCCCACACCCACGCCGGGAGCCTGCACGCCCCCGACGCCCAGATGGCCCTGCGCAACGCCCGCGACCTCTACACCCGCCGCTCCGAAGGCGTCTCCCTCTGGGTGGTGCCCTCCACCGCGATCACCGCCTCCTCCCCGGACGAGAAGGACCCGTTTTTCGCCCCGGCCGCCGACAAGCCCTACCGCCACCCGACCTTCTACGACATCCCCGAGGGGGTGCGGCACCTGTGACCACCGCCGCCCCGTCCACCGCCCTCGCCCTGGCCCTCGGTGACGACGCCCTCGTGCTCTCCCACCGGCTGGGGGAATGGGCGGGCCACGCGCCCGTCCTGGAGGAGGAGGTCGCCCTCGCCAACATCGCCCTGGACCTGCTCGGCCAGGCCCGCGTCCTGCTCTCCCTCGCCGGCGACGAGGACGAACTGGCCTACCTGCGCGAGGAACGGGCCTTTCGCAACCTCCAGCTCGTCGAGCAGCCCAACGGCGACTTCGCCCACACCATCGCCCGCCAGCTCTACTTCTCCACCTACCAGGAACTCCTCTACGCCCACCTCGCCCAGGAAGGCGGCCCCCTCGCCCCCCTGGCCGCGAAGGCGCTCAAGGAGATCGCCTACCACCGCGACCACGCCGAACAGTGGACGCTGCGCCTGGGCGACGGCACCCCGGAAAGCCGCACCCGCATGCAGCGCGGCCTGGACGCCCTGTGGAAGTACACCGGCGAACTCTTCGCCCCCCTGCCGGAAATGGACCTCCCCGCCACCCTGCGCGACGACTGGACCGCCCGCGTCACCGACGTCCTCACGCGCGCCACCCTCCACCTGCCCCAAGGACCGCGGCAGGCCGCCTGGGCCGCGGGAGCCGGACGGCAGGGCATCCACACCGAACCGTTCGGACGGATGCTCGCCGAGATGCAGCACCTGCACCGCAGCCACCCGGGAGCGACATGGTGACCGCCACCTCCCTCGAAACGCGGCTGCGCGAACTGGCCGGCGCGGTGCCCGACCCGGAGCTGCCCGTCATCACCATCGCCGAGCTGGGCGTCCTGAGGGACGTACGCCTCACCGCCCCCGGCCACGTCGAAGTCGACCTCACCCCCACCTACACCGGCTGCCCGGCCGTGGAGACCATGTCCGCCGACATAGAGCGCGTCCTGCGCGCGCACGGCATGGCGCGGGTCGAGGTCCGCACGGTCCTCAGCCCGCCGTGGAGCACCGACCACATCACGGACACCGGCCGCCGCAAACTCGCCGAGCACGGCATCGCCCCGCCCCGCCCCGGCCACCTGACCGGCGGCGGACACGCACCCGGCCCGATACCGGTCGGCCTGGCCATCCGCTGCCCGCACTGCGGATCCACCGAGACCACCCTGCTGAGCCGGTTCTCCTCCACCGCCTGCAAGGCACTGCGCCGCTGCACCACCTGCCGCGAACCGTTCGACCACTTCAAGGAGTTGTGATGTTCCACCCGCTCCGGGTCGCGGCGGTCGAACGGCTCACGGACGACGCGGTGGCCGTCACCTTCGACGTCCCACCCCACCTGCGCGACACCTTCCGGCACACCCCCGGCCAGCACATCGCCCTGCGCCGCACCGTGGACGGCCGGGAAATCCGCCGCACGTACTCCGTCTGCACCCCGGCCACCGCCGACCCCGTCCTCCAGGTGGGCATCCGCCTGGTCGAGGGCGGCGCCTTCTCCCCGTACGCCCTCAAGGAACTGGCGCCCGGCGACACCGTCGAGGCGATGGCCCCCGCCGGACGCTTCGTCCTGGAACCCCGGCCCGGTCACTTCGTCGGCATCGTCGGCGGCAGCGGCATCACCCCGGTCCTGTCCATCGCCGCCACCCTGCTGGCCCGCGAGCCACGCGCCCGGTTCTGCCTGGTGCGCAGCGACCGGACGGTGGCCTCGTCGATGTTCCTGGAGGAAGTGGCCGACCTCAAGGACCGCTACCCGGACCGCTTCCAGCTCCTGCACTCCCTCTCCCGCGAGGAACAGCAGGCCGGACTCCCCACCGGCCGGCTGGACGAGCCCCGGCTGCGCGCGCTCCTCCCCGCGCTGCTGCCCGTGGCCTCCGTGGACGGCTGGTTCCTGTGCGGCCCGCACGGCCTGGTGCAGAACGCGGAACGGGCCCTGCGTTCCCTCGGCGTCGCCCGGCAGCGCATCCACGAGGAGATCTTCCACGTCGACGACGGCACCGCCCCACCGGCCTCCGCCTCCGCGTCGGCCCCCTCCATCCCCCCGCGCGCCTCGCTGGCCGGCACCGTCACCGCCACCCTGCACGGGCGCTCCGGAGCCTGGCCGGGACGGGACGGCGAGACGCTGCTGGAGACGGTGCTGCGCCACCGCGCCGACGCCCCGTACGCGTGCAAGGGCGGAGTCTGCGGCACCTGCCGGGCCTTCCTGGTCGACGGCGAGGTGCGGATGGACCGCAACTTCGCGCTGGAGGACGAGGAAGTGGCCGCGGGCTACGTACTGGCCTGCCAGTCGCACCCGGTCACGGAGGAGGTGGCGGTGGACTTCGATCGGTGAGGCTCGGTGAGGCGACGCCCGGGGGACGGTGCGGGCCGGGGGACAGTCCAGGCCGGGGGGCAGTGCGGGCCGGGGACGTCGAGCTCCGACGGCTGAGGCGGCGCCCTGTGCCCGGGTGAGGCTGGGGCGGCCGGGCTCCGAGAGAGGCCGTCCGACGGCGAACGCGGCGCACAGCATGTGCGCCCAGGGCCGTTGGACCCGTGCGCAGGCTCCACGAACGGACCGGCGCGCGCACGCCCCCCTACGTACGCGCACCCTCCTGGGCGCTTGGGGCGGGCAGGCGCCACCCCGTGCCCACAGGCCCGCACACGTGCCCCGCGCACCCGTGAGCGCGAGCCGTAACCGGCGTCAGATGACCGTGCCCGTGCCGCCCTTGCCGTCCGTGACCGGCCGCCCCGCGGCCTCCCACGCCTGCATCCCGCCCTCGACGTTCACCGCGTCGATGCCCCGCTGGATCAGGTACTGGGCGACCTGGGCGGACCGCCCACCGACCCGGCACATCACATAGACCTTGCCGCCCTCGGGCGCCTGCTCCACCAACTCGCCGTAACGGCCCACGAAGTCGCTCATGGGAATGTGCAGGGCACCCTCGGCGTGCCCCGCCTCCCACTCGTCGTCCTCCCGCACATCCAGGAGGAAGTCATCGGAGGTAAGAGCGTCGACACCGACCGTGGGCAGAGAACCGAAATCCATGGCTCGACGCTACCCGACAAGCTGTGCGAGATATGCCTCGCGCTCCGCGACATCGGCGAGCAGCTTCTCGGCGATCTCGTTCAGCAGCGCGTCCGGGTCGTCCGGTGCCATCTTCAGCATCGCCCCGATGGCGCTGCCCTCCAGCTCGGCGGCCACCCCGGCCAGCATCTCCTTGCGCTCCGCCAGCCACTCCAGCCGCGCGTACAGCTCCTCGCTCTCGCTCGGCCGCTGGTCGCGGTGCGCCGGACCGGCCTCCCACTCGTCCGCCAGATCCCGCAGCGCCGCCTCGTTCCCGCTCGCGTACGCCGCGTTGACCCGCACGATGAACGCCTCCCGCCGGGAGCGCTCCGCCTCCTCGCGCGCCAGGTCGGGGTGGGCCTTCCGCACGAGGTCGCGGTAGGTCCGGCGCGCCTGGTCGCTGGGCCGCACCTTCTCGGGCGGTCGCACCTGCTGCTCGGTGAGCATCGCCTCCGCCTCGGGGAAGAGTCCTTCCGACCCCACCCACCCGTGGAAGAGCTCCTCCACGTTCGGCATCGGCAGCACGGCGGCCCGCGCCTCCCGGGCCCGCCGGATGTCGTCGGGGTCTCCCGTACGGGCGGCGACCGCCTCCGCGATCCGCGCGTCCAGCTCGTCCAGCCGCGCGTACATCGGACCGAGCCGCTGGTGGTGCAGCCGAGAGAAGTTGTCCACCTCCACCCGGAAGGTCTCCACCGCGATCTCGAACTCGATCAGGGCCTGCTCGGCGGCCAGCACCGCCTGGGCCAGCCGCCGCGTCGCCGCGTCATCGGCCTCCCTGGCGTCGGTGTCCGGGGCCTCGACGCGGCCGGCCGGCCCATCCGATCCGTCCTGCGCGTTCTCCGCTTGCGAGTTCGTCACCCGGCCACCCTACGACCCGGGGGGATGGGGGTTGGGGGTGTGGTGGGGGGTGGGGGCGTTCGATGTTCTCGCCGTCTTCGATGTTCTCGCCGTCTCGGGGGGGGGGGGGGGGGGGGGGGGGGGGGGGGGGGGGGCCGCGGGGGGGGCGGCGCGGGGGGGGCCCCCCGCGGGGGGGGCGGGGGGGCGGGGGGGCGGGGGCGGGCGGCGGGGGGGGCCGTTCGATGTCCCCCCCCCCCCCGCCCCCCCCCCCCCCCCGGGGGGGGGGGGGGGCCCCTCCCCCTCCCCCCACCCCTCCCCGCCCCCGCTCACCCCACCCCCTCACCCACCCACCTCACACCCCCATCTCCCCCTCGATCCGCCCCTCGCGTATCGCCGCGACCAGGTCGGCGTGGTACGACTCCGTGCGGTCCGCGTACGCCACCGCGAAGGTCGTCAGCGCGTCATCCAGGGCGGTGCTCTTCCCGCAGTACCCGGCGACGGTGCGGGGGTCGGCGCTGTGCGCGTGCGCCCGCGCCAGCAGTGCCCCGGTCATCCGGGCGTAGTCGTCTATCTGGTCGGCGGCCAGCACCGCCGGGTCGACGCTGCCCTTGCGGTTGCGGAACTGCCTGACCTGGAAGGGAATCCCCGCGCCTTCCCGTCCCCGGGCCGTGCTCCGCCCCGCCGCGCCGCCCTGCTTCCTGCCGCCGCCGACGCGGCCGGCACCCGTGGCACCGCCTACCGCCTCCGCGTCCTCCGGTGACGTGCCCGTCCGCGTGCTCGTCCGCGCGCCTTCCGCCTCCGATTCCCCCGTCCGCCCCTTCCCCCGAGACCCGCCCGCTTGCCCGCCGTCCGCCCGTCCCTCCCGTATCCGTACCGTCGTCCACCCCAGCAGGGTGTCGCTGACCACCTGCATGCGGCGCTGGCCGAGCACCACCCGGCGCCCCTCGTGCGCCACCGCCGGCACCGGGAAGCCGGTCTTCTCCACGTACGGGGCCAGTGCCGAGCCGCGTACCTCCTTGACCTGGAGCACCAGCGGCTCCCCGAGGTGATCCAGCAGCAGCACCACGTACGAGCGCAGTCCCACGCTTCCCGTGCCCACCACCCGGAAGGCCACGTCCTGCACGGTGTACCGGGCCAGCAGCGGCAGCCGGTCCTCCGGCAGGGTCTCCAGGTAGGGGCCGAGCGAGCGGACCACCGCGGCGGCCACCTCGTCCGGCACCCGTCGCAATATGGGCGGCGCGTCGACGAATCGCCGGCCGCCCCCGGGTATGGACTCGGTGGCCTTGGCCGCGAACCGCGCGCTGGTGTTCTTCCGGGCCTTCTGCGCCACCTGCTCCAGCGTGCCGGCCAGGTCGCGGGCGTCGGCGTAGGAGACGAGCCGTTCGTCGGCGATCGCGTTCCAGGCGTCCGCGGCCGGCATGGTCGCCAGCAACCGCATGGTGCGCCGGTAGGCACCCGCCGCGTCCCGCGCCGCCTCGACGCAGCGCTTCTCGCCGACGCCCGCCTCCCGGCCTGCCAGGACCAGCGAGGTCACCAGCCGCTTCAGGTCCCACTCCCACGGGCCGTAGACGGTCTCGTCGAAGTCGTTGAGGTCCATCACCAGGCCGCCGCGGGCGTCGCCGTACAGACCGAAGTTGGCCGCGTGGGCGTCCCCGCATATCTGGGCGCCGATGCCCGTCACGGGGGCCGACATCAGGTCGTACGCCATGAGTCCGGCGGTGCCGCGCAGGAACGCGAAGGGGCTCGCGGCCATCCTGCCCACCCGGATGCGGGCCAGTTCCGGTATCCGGCCGGCGTTGGACTCCTCGATCATCGTCACGACATCGGGCCGCCCCGTCTCGGGGCCCAACTCGCCCAGCGTGTCCCGGGGCACCCGCTCGCGCAGGGCCTTCCCCGCGGCCTTGCCCTCGGCCGGCTCGTCCTCCCGCCGCGTTCGCGGCTTGCGGGCACCGGCTCCGCCGGCCCGCTTCCCCCCGGATTCCGAGGGCCGCGCGAACCCCGGTACGTACGGCAGTCGTGTCACCGCGCGCCACCTCCCCCTTCGGCTGTGCGCCGGTTCTTCCGTTCGCTGCCGACGGTACAGACAGGCCCCACCGCCCGGCAGGGCCTGTGGACAACTCGGGTGAGGGCCTTGGCACACAGTCGCCAAGGCCCTCTTGATCTGCGGTTTCAGGAAAAAGCGCGCGGCAGCGTCAGACGCCGACGGCCTCTTCCATCTCCTCTTCCGCGTCCCCGTCGCCGGTGTGGCCCTTCGCGTCCGCGCCGGCGGCGTGCCGCCGCTTGCCCACCGGCGCCGTCGCGGCCACCGCGGCGTCGGCCTGGGCGTTCGCCGCCGTCTCGGCCTGGGCCCGGCGCCGCCGTGCCTCGGCCAGCCCCGCCACGCCGATCACCACGGCACCCGCGACGAGCCACAGCACCAGCGTCCAGACGTGTCCGGCCAGCCCGTGCCCGTCGAAGTAGACGTGGCTGCGGACGCCCTCGACGAAGCCCGCGCCGTTCCAGAAGGAGTGCAGCGCCGCGAAGAAACCGTTCTGCATCTCCGGCCGGAAGACCCCGCCCGCCGTGGTGAAGTTCAGCATCACGAACAGGGCCATCACGCCGAGCGTCGTCCACCGCTTGAGGAAGGTGTGCAGCCCCGTGCCGATCAGCAGGATGCCCGCCGAGTACAGCCACGCCATGCCCCACAGGCCCCACAGGCCGTGGTCCACCAGGTGGAAGAGCGGCCCGGCGAAGAGGGTGCCGATGATGCTGACGACGAAGGAGGTGCCGACCGCCAGCGCCGCCCGCAGCCGGATCGGCAGGGTGCCACCGGCGCCGCCGATCACCGCGACCGAGGCGTAGGAGCCGATGCTGATCGCGACCATCAGGAAGAACAGGCCCTGGGCCGTCGGATCGTCCTTCGCCGGCGGCGCCACGTCCGTGATCTTCAGCGGCGCGCCCTGCTGGGCCGCGATCGGCGTGAAGATCTTCTCCACGACGGTGGCCGTCGTGTCGGAACCGGCCGTGGCGACGACGAGCTCCGGCGCCGCCCCGGCCGCACCGGACCGGGCCCCCGCGGCCTTCGCGTCCATCACGTACGCGCCGAAGATGTCCTGGTGACGAAGCTGGTCGACGGCCTGGTCACGGCTGTCGAGGGTGCGTACGTCCAGTTCGTCCCCGGCCTTGTCGTTGATCGTCTGCGCGAGCACCTGCGCGCTCGGACCCGGTCCGACGACCGCGACCGGCAGGTGGTGCGGCTCGGGATGGGCGAACGCTCCCAGGTACGCCAGTCCCATGCCGACGCACATCAGCAGGGGAGTGATCAGGTGGGTCAGGACGTGCCGCAGCGCGGGGGCGTGACCGGGTCGGTGGTGATCGGGACGTCGGTCCGAACTCATGGGGAAGGCCTTCTCAAACTAGACGCTCGACAGTCAGGTAGTTGGCTTATACAACTCTCACTTCACGTTGTACTGTACAACCACTTCTAGGAAAGGCGGTACCGTGGCCAACCGGGACGAGTCCATCGAAACCATCCAGCAGGAGATGACCGCGTTCGCCCGGCGCGCCCGCGCCACCGCCGCGCGGATGCACCCCGAACTGTCCCTCGTCTCGTACACGCTGCTGGCCCACCTCGACGACCAGAAGGGCTGCCGCGCCACCGACTTGGCCGCGCACTACTTCCTGGACAAGTCCACGGTCAGCCGGCAGATCGCCGCCCTGGAGAAGCTGGGCTTCGTCGAACGGCGGCTGGACCCGCACGACCACCGCGTGCAGGTCCTGCACCCCACCGAGCAGGGCGCGCAGGTGCTGGCCAACGTCACCGCCAGCCGCCGCCAGGCGTTCCACGAGCGCCTCGGCGACTGGGACGAGGCGGACCTCGCCCGCTTCGCCACCTACCTGAGCCGCTACAACAGCGCCCAGGAGCGCCTGGGCTGACCCCTCAGCCCAGGCGCTCCGCACCGCCCCGCGGCGTCAACGGCCCTCATCCGCTCACGCCGCCCGCCCGGCCCCCACCCCTTCAGGCCCGCGCCCGGCTTCCCCTCCCCGCCAGGTCGGCGGGCGGCTACGCCGACGCCCCGGCCGCCTTCGGTGCCCGGCCCGCCAGTACCGCCACCACGGCACCGGCCGCCAGCGCACCACCGAGCCACATCGCCCCGCTCACGCCCCACCCGTCGGCGGCCAGGCCGCCCGTCAGCGAACCCAGCGCGATCGCCAGGTTGAACACC
The DNA here is from genome assembly GCF_040611095.1 of Streptomyces sp. NPDC003077. Lineage (NCBI taxonomy): Bacteria > Bacillati > Actinomycetota > Actinomycetes > Kitasatosporales > Streptomycetaceae > Streptomyces > Streptomyces sp. NPDC003077. The sequence continues at coordinate 69,279 of NZ_JBEXNM010000032.1, forward strand.
GACACGAACAGGGCGGACGCCGCCTCGCGCGCCTGGGGCACCGCCGTCATCAGCCAGGTCTGGCTGCCGACCGACACCCCTCCGTACGCCAGCCCCCACACGACCAGCAGGGCGCTCGCACCGGCCACGCCCACCCCCAGCACCGGCACCAGCAGCACCGTCCCGGCCAGCACCGCGCTCAGGGTCAGGAGCGTCCCGCGCGGGGACCGGGCCGCACCGTTGCCGGAGGCGAAGTTGCCCGCCACCCCCGCCACTCCGTAGGCCAGCAGCAACATGCTGATCAGTGCGGGAGCGGCACCGGAGATCTGCTCCAGCACCGGCCGCACATAGGTGTACGCGGCGAAGTGGCCCGTCACCAGGAGCGCCACGACGATCAGACCGGTGGCCACCCGCGCGTCCCGGACGAGCCCGAGCAGCCCGCCCATCCGTACGGCCCCCTGGGACGGCAGTTTGGGCAGGAGAACGGCCATGCCGACGGCCACCACCGCCGCCAGCACGCCGGTCACGACGAACGCCATCCGCCAGCCGACCGCCTCGCCGACGAACGTGCCCGCCGGCACGCCCAGCACCGAGGCGACGGCGACCCCGCTGAAGATCAATGACGTGGCCGCGGCCACCGACCCGGCCGGCACCAGCCGCACCGCCAGCCCCGCCGCGAGCGCCCACACCCCGCCCATGCCCAAGCCGACCAGCACCCGCGCCAGCATCATGACGGCGAACCCGGGCGCCGACGCCGCCAGGAGGTTGGCGCCCGCGAGCACCACCATCAGGACGCACAGCACGACGCGCCGGTCCCACCGCGCCACGGCCGGGGTGAGCACCGGCGCGGCCAGCGCCGCCACCAGACCGGTGACCGTGAGGGTCAGCCCCGCCGTGCCCCCCGTGACGCCCAGCGCGCCCGCCATCGGCGTCAGCAGCCCCACCGGCAGCATCTCCGACGTCACCACGGTGAACGTGCCGAGGGCCACCACCCCCACCCCGGCCCACCGGGCCCGTGCGGGGGCCGCTTCGGCGACGCCCGGTTCGTTCGTTCCCCGCGTCTCAGTGCGGTCAGACTTCAGCATGGGTCCATGCCACCGCCCGGCCGGACCGGGAACAACGGCGATGTTCTCAGCCTTCCATTAGCGAGATTCATCGATCTCCGGCCAAGGGCTCCCACCCCCGTCACGCCCTGCCCCGACAACCACCGCGAGAGGAAACCCGCATGAGCGCCCCCGCGAACGGCCCCGCGACCGACGCCATGCGCGACTCCGCGAGCGCCCCCACAAGCAACGCCCTACGCAGCCCCACGCCCGACCCGACGGACACCCCTCCAACCACCACGGGGAACACCACCCCGAACACCCCGAACACCGCGGACAGCGCCCCGCCCAACGTCCTCCCCGGCGGCTTGGAGATCCGAGAGCTCGAATGCTTCCTCGTCCTCGCCGAAGAGCTCCATTTCGGCCGGACCGGCGAGCGCCTGTACGTCTCCCAGAGCCGCGTCAGCCAGCTCCTCCGCGCCCTGGAACGCCGGATCGGCGCCCGCCTGGTGGAGCGCACCAGCCGCCGGGTCCGCCTCACCCCGCTCGGCGAGGACTTCCTGGGGTCCCTCCGCCCCGCCTACGAGGCGCTGCGCGCCACCGTCGAGGCCACCGCCACCGCCGCCCGTGGCATCGAAGGCCGGTTGCGCCTGGGCTTCCAGGGCACCGTGGACGACCGCATCCTGCGGTCGATCACGGCCTTCCAGCACCGCCACCCCGGTTGCGTCGTGGAGGTCAGCGAGATCCCGTTGCACGATCCGTTCGGTGCGCTGCGGCGCCGGGAGGTGGACGCATCCGTCGTCCTGCTTCCCATGAGGGAGCCCGACCTCGTCCTCGGGCCGGTGTTCTCCCGGCAACGGTTCACCTTGGCCGTTTCCCTGGAGCACCCCTTCGCACGCCGCTCGGTGCTCGACGTGGAGGAGCTGGCCACGGTGCCGCTGGTGTCGATCGACGAACCGGCCCCGGAGTACTGGCGCCTGGCCCAGGCCCCGAACGCGACGCCGCGGGGCCGCCCGATCCCGTCCGGCCCCCGCGTCCGGACGCTCCAGGAGGGCCTGACGCTGGCCGCGACACGGAGCGGGGGCATGCTGCTGTGCCGCCCGACCGCGGACTACCACGCCCGTCGCGACCTGGCCTTCGTGCCGGTCACCGGTCTGCCGGACTCCCGGCTGGGGATGGTCTGGCACCCGGCCCACGAGACCGCGCGCATCCGCGCCTTCGGCGCCACCATCGCCGAGGTGAACGGCACCGGGTCCACTGCCGGGCCCGCCGCAGCCGACGCCTATACCCCCCGCAGCCACCACGAACCCGCTCAACGCTGACCCAAGCCCACCTTCGGACAGCCCCGGCCGACTCGCGTCCCGTTCCGGCCCCCACCGTTCATACCCTCATGACGAAAACCGACCGGGTGTGACGTACCCCTCACTCACCCGCCCACCAGCCCCCGCCCGGGCCCCAGCCCCGGCGACGCACCCGAACAACGCGAAACCCCCGGTCCGGATATCTCCGGACCGGGGGTCTCATCTGTGCGCGAGGGGGGAGTTGAACCCCCACGCCCTTTCGGGCACTGGAACCTGAATCCAGCGCGTCTGCCTATTCCGCCACCCGCGCATTGGGTGTTGTCTTCTTGATTCTCTCACGAACCTCGGGCTGTTCTGTCCGGTGTTTCGCGGGAGCGCCTTCCGACATGCAGAACATTAGCACGGTGCGGAGGGTGTCTTCACCCTCCTCCCCCTCCGCCCCGCTCGAAGCCCGAATCGAAGCCCGGCTCGAAGCCACGACAGAAGGCCAGGTCGCAGCCCTCTTCCGGACGGGCGTACGGGTCGGCCACCGGTCCCGTAGCCGGTCCCCACCGACGTCCGGGCGGAACACGGACGGATCCCGGGCGGAACACGGACGGATCCCGGACGGAACCCGGACGGAACGCGCGAACAACCCCTCCCGGGGACACGCCCGCGAATCCACCCCGGTACCGCCCCCGACCCCACCCGGAAATCCCCCCGGAAACATCCCGGAGCCCGATCCCCGAAACATCCCGGACGCCACCCCGGAAACCTCCCGGAACCCGGGGCACGCACCACGCCCCGCGCCCGTCCCGTTCCGGCCCCCGCCCCACCCCGTCCCCGCGCAACGCCTCGCCCCCACAACGCGCCGCCCCCTGCGGCACCGCTCCCGCCCTCTACCGCACCGTCCCTTCTCTCCCTCTTTCCACCGGCCCGTCCACCGCCGGGTCGCCCCGCCGGAAGGGTCGGCGCGGCGGTTGCGGGACACTGTGAGGGGGGCACATCTACGATCGCAGGAACGCGTCTCCCGGTGGTCGACCGGCGGCCGAACGGCCCCGGGCCCCGCGAGGACGCGAGGGTGCACGGCCGGGAAAGAGCGGCGGCCGGGCACCGGCCCGGCAGCACCAGCAGTGAGATCAGCGGCACCAACGTCGAGCAACCAGTGAGGGGCGACACTCGTCCTCAGGGCGGGAAAGGGGAACCAGCCGATTTCCCGAGGCGTGGATACGATCAGTAAGCAGTATCAGGACGAGCATCAGGACGACCCTGACGAAGACTGAGGAAGGAGGTGCCCCGTGGGAGTACTGAAGCGCTTCGAGCAGCGACTCGAAGGTCTCGTCAACGGCACCTTCGCCAAGGTGTTCAAGTCCGAGGTGCAGCCCGTTGAGATCGCCGGCGCGCTGCAGCGCGAGTGCGACAACAACGCCACCATCTGGAACCGCGACCGCACGGTCGTCCCCAACGACTTCATCGTCGAACTGAGCACCCCCGACTACGAACGTCTGAGCCCGTACAGCGGCCAGCTCGGCGACGAGCTCTCCGGCATGGTCCGCGACTACGCCAAGCAGCAGCGCTACACCTTCATGGGCCCGATCAAGGTGCACTTGGAGAAGGCCGACGACCTGGACACGGGGCTGTACAGGGTGCGCAGCCGCACGCTGGCGGCGAGCACCTCCCAGCACCAGCCGCCGGGTCAGCCCGCGGCGGCGCAGCGGCCCACCGCGCCGCGCACCCCGCCGCCCGGCGGGCACGTCAGCCCGCCCCCCATGCCCGCGTCCCCGCCGCCCGGCGCGCCCGCCGCGTACCGGCCGGCGTCTTCCGGGGCGTCGTCGTACGCGCAGACGAGGCGCTGGATCGAGATCAACGGCACCCGCCACCAGATCTCTTCGCCCTCGCTGGTCCTGGGCCGCAGCACCGACGCGGACGTGCGGATCGACGACCCGGGAGTGTCCCGCCGTCACTGCGAGATCCGGGTCGGAACGCCCTCGACGATCCAGGATCTCGGATCCACCAACGGGATCGTGGTGGACGGGCAGCACACCACCCGCGCTACGCTCCGCGACGGCTCGCGGATCGTCGTGGGCAGTACCACCATCGTTTACCGGCAAGCCGAAGGGTGAAGCGGGGGCAATGTCAGAGCTGACCCTCACGGTCATGCGGTTGGGTTTCCTCGCCGTACTGTGGCTGTTCGTCATCGTGGCCGTACAGGTCATCCGCAGCGATCTGTTCGGCACCCGCGTGACGCAGCGCGGCGCGGCCCGGCGGGGCGGACAGGAAACGCGTACGCAGCGACAGGCGGCTCCGCCGCAGCAGCGCCGCCAGGAGAGCGGGCGCGCCGCCAACCGGCAGCGCCGTGGCGCGCCCACCAAGCTCGTGGTCACCGAAGGGTCCTTGACGGGCACGACGGTCGCCCTGCAGGGGCAGACGATCACGCTGGGCCGGGCGCACGACTCCACGATCGTGCTGGACGACGACTACGCCTCCAGCCGGCATGCCAGGATCTACCCGGACCGTGACGGCCAGTGGATCGTCGAGGATCTCGGGTCCACCAACGGCACGTACCTGGACCGGACCCGACTGACCACGGCGACGCCGATTCCGCTGGGAGCCCCGATCCGCATCGGAAAGACCGTCATCGAGCTGCGGAAGTAGTACGACAATGAGCGAGCGGAGCGAGCGAGCCGCGGCGGTCCACTCGACGGACCCGAGCGTGCTCCCGACCGGAGGGTGGGCACCGTGCGGATGTATCCGGAGCCGACGGGCGAGGTGCGCATGAGTCTGTCACTGCGCTTCGCCGCCGGATCGCACAAGGGCATGATCCGGGAGGGCAACGAGGACTCCGGTTACGCCGGCCCGCGCCTGCTCGCCATCGCCGACGGCATGGGCGGCCAGGCCGCCGGCGAGGTCGCCTCGTCCGAGGTGATCTCCACGCTCGTCCAGCTCGACGACGACGTTCCCGGTTCCGACATCCTCACCTCGCTCGGCAGCGCCGTGCAGCGTGCCAACGAGCAGCTGCGCGTGATGGTCGAGGAGGACCCGCAGCTGGAGGGCATGGGCACGACGCTGACGGCCCTGCTGTGGACCGGCCAGCGGCTCGGGCTCGTGCACGTCGGCGACTCGCGCGCCTACCTGCTGCGCGACGGCGTGCTCACGCAGATCACGCAGGACCACACCTGGGTGCAGCGGCTGGTGGACGAGGGCCGGATCACCGAGGAGGAGGCCACCACGCATCCGCAGCGGTCGCTGCTGATGCGCGCGCTGGGCAGCGGCGACCACGTGGAACCGGACCTGTCCATCCGCGAGGTGCGGGCCGGCGACCGGTACCTGATCTGCTCGGACGGGCTGTCCGGGGTGGTCAGCCACCAGACGCTGGAGGAGACGCTCGCCGGGTACGCGGGGCCGCACGAGACCGTGCAGGACCTGATCCAGCTCGCGCTGCGCGGCGGCGGCCCGGACAACATCACCTGCATCGTGGCCGACGTCCTGGACGTCGACGCCGAGGACACCCTGACCACGCAGCTGAACGACACCCCGGTCGTCGTCGGCGCGGTGGCCGAGAACCAGCACCAGCTCAGCGACCCGAGCACCCTGCAGACCCCGGCGGCCCGCGCCGCCGAGCTGGGCCGCGGCCGGGACGTGCCGCCGGGTGCCGGGGGCTTCGGTCCGCCCGGCAGCGGGGACGCCGACATGGCGGGCCCGCCGGGCGGGTTCGGCGCGTTCGAGGACGAGGAGTACCTCAAGCCGGAGCGGCGCGGGAAGTGGGTCAAGCGGTCGCTGATCATCGCGCTGTCGCTGGCCGTGGTCGGCGGCGGGCTGTACGCGGGGTACCGCTGGACGCAGACGCAGTACTTCGTCGGCGCCAAGGACGACCACGTCGCGCTCTACCAGGGCATCAGCCAGGACCTGGCGTGGATCAAGCTCAACAAGGTGGACGCCGACCACCCCGAGATCGAACTCAAGTACCTGCCGCTGTACTGGCGCAACCAGGTCAAGGAGACCATCGCCGTCGACAGCCGCAATCAGGCGCTCGACAAGGTCTCCGAACTGGGGCGGCAGGCCGCGGCCTGCCGCGTCAAGGAGCAGCGGGAGGCCGCCGAACGCGACGCGGCGCGCGAAAGGAACGAGGGCCAGGCCGGCGGCACGACCGGCCAGAAGCCCGGCAAGCCGGGCACGCCCACGTCGTCGCCCACCGTGCCGCCCCAGTTCACGGCACCCGGCCAGACCGGGACGCTGGGCGTCCGCACCGCCGCGGTCGTGCCGTCACCATCTCCCACCAGCCAGGCCCCCTCCACCGAGGAACAGCAGAAGCTGGAAAAGAATTGCAGCAGCCAGCAGTGAGGGCGCAGGGGGCCGCATAACCATGAGCAGTACCACCACCACGACCACCATCGGCACCATCGGCGCCCCGAACCGCCGCAACACCGAGCTGGCGATGCTCGTCTTCGCCGTGCTCATCCCGGTGTTCGCCTACGTCAACGTGGGCCTGGCCAAGGAGGACAAGGTCCCGGCCGGCGTGCTGGGCTACGCGCTGGGGCTGGGCCTGCTGGCCGGCGTCGCCCACCTCGTCGTCCGCAAGTGGGCGCCGTACGCCGACCCGCTGATGCTGCCGATCGCCACCCTGCTCAACGGGCTGGGCCTGGTGTTCATCTGGCGGCTGGACCAGGAACCGCTGATCACCACGAAGGCGCTGGGCGGCGCGATGGCGCCCAACCAGCTCATGTGGTCCACGATCGGCATCGCCCTGTTCCTCGGCGTGATCATCTTCCTCAAGGACCACCGCGTTCTGCAGCGCTACACCTACATCTCCATGGTGGTGGCGCTGGTGCTGCTGGTGGCGCCGCTCTTCTTCCCCGCCAAGTTCGGCGCCCGCATCTGGATCACCATCCCGGGCGTGGGTTCGCTGCAGCCCGGCGAGTTCGCGAAGATCATTATTGCGATCTTCTTCGCCGGCTACCTCATGGTGAAGCGCGACGCCCTGGCGCTGGCCAGCCGCCGCTTCATGGGGATGTACCTGCCCCGTGGCCGCGACCTCGGACCGATCCTGGTGATCTGGGCGCTGAGCCTGATGATCCTGGTCTTCGAGACGGACCTGGGCACCTCGCTGCTGTTCTTCGGCCTGTTCGTGATCATGCTGTACGTCGCCACCGAGCGCACCAGCTGGATCGTCTTCGGCCTGCTGCTCAGCGCGGGCGGCGCGGTGGCCGTGGCCTCCTTCGAGTCGCACGTCCAGACCCGCGTCAACAACTGGCTCAACCCGTTGGCGCTGGCCCCCAACGGCGGCGTCACCGAACCCGCCAACGCCATGTACTCCTTCGGCTCCGGCGGCATCCTCGGCTCCGGCCTCGGCCAGGGCTACTCCCGCCTCATCGGCGGCATCGCGGCCAAGAGCGACTACATCCTCGCCACCGTCGGCGAGGAACTCGGCCTGGCCGGTCTGATGGCGATCCTGCTGCTGTACGGCCTGCTCATCGAGCGCGGCATCCGTACGGCGCTGGCCGCCCGCGACCCGTTCGGCAAGCTGCTGGCCATCGGCCTGTCCGGCGCGTTCGCGCTCCAGGTGTTCGTCGTCGCCGGCGGCGTCACCGCCCTGATCCCGCTCACCGGTATGACGATGCCGTTCCTCGCGCAGGGCGGTTCGTCCGTCATCGCCAACTGGGCGCTGGTCGCGATCCTGTTGCGGATCAGCGACACCGCGCGGCGGCCCGCACCGGCGCCCGCACCGTCCACCGACGCCGAGATGACCCAGGTGGTACGCCCGTGAACAAGCCGCTGCGCCGGGTCGCCATCTTCTGCGGCCTGCTCGTCCTCGCCCTGCTGGTCCGCGTCAACTGGGTCCAGTTCGTGCAGGCCGACGAGCTGAAGAACGACGACAACAACCGCCGCGTCGCCATCGAGCGATACAGCATCCCGCGCGGCAACATCATCGTCGACGGCAAGGCCATCACGGGGTCCACCGTCACCGACAGCGGCGACTTCAAGTACAAGCGCGTCTACAAGAACGGGCCGATGTGGGCGCCCGTGACCGGGTACGCGTCCCAGGCGTTCGGCGCCAACCAGCTGGAGAAGCTCAACGACGACATCCTCTCCGGCACCAGCGACAAGCTGTTCTTCAGCCGCACCGTCGACATGTTCACCGGCGGCAAGCGCAAGGGCGGCGACGTGGTCACCACCCTGGACGCCAAGGCGCAGGAGGCCGCGTTCAAGGGCCTGGGGAAGAAGAAGGGCGCGGTCGCCGCGATCAACCCGGAGACCGGCGCGATCCTCGCCCTGGCCAGCACCCCGTCCTACGACCCGTCCACCTTCGCCGGCATGAGCGCCAAGGACTCCAAGGCGTACAACGGTCTCCTGAAGGAGAACAACCCCAGCGACCCGATGCTCAACCGGGCGCTGCGCCAGACCTACCCGCCGGGCTCCACCTTCAAGGTCGTCACCGCCGCCGCGGCGCTGGAGAACAACCTCTACACCGACCCGGACGCCAAGACGAACTCGCCGATGCCCTGGACCCTCCCGGACACCGCGGGCCTCCCGCTGCCGAACGAGGGCAACATCCCCTGCGAGAACGCCAGCCTGCGCGAGGCGCTGCGGCTGTCCTGCAACACGGTCTTCGGCAAGATCAGCGCCGACCTCGGCAACAAGAAGATGATGGCCGAGGCGGAGAAGTTCGGCTTCAACAACCCCAAGGTCGACACGCCCGTCCGGGCCGCCGAGAGCGTCTACCCCAAGGACAACCGGCCGCAGAACGCGATGGCCGGCATCGGCCAGGCGTCCAACCGCGCCACCCCGCTCCAGATGGCCATGGTCGCCGCGGCGGTCGCCAACGGCGGCAAGCTCATGAAGCCGTACATGGTCGACCAGCTCGTCGCGCCCAACCTCAACGTGGTGCAGCAGCACACGCCGGAGGAGATGAGCCGCCCGCTGACGCCGCAGAACGCGCAGAAGCTCCAGTCCATGATGGAGACCGTCGTCAAGGAGGGCACCGGAACCACCGCGCAGATCGACGGCGTCACCGTCGGCGGCAAGACCGGTACCGCGCAGCACGGCGAGAACAACAAGGACAACCCGTACGCCTGGTTCATCTCCTACGCCAAGACCGCGAAGGGCACCCCCGTCGCGGTGGCCGTGGTCATCGAGGGATCGAACACCCTGCGCGGTGACATCGCGGGCGGCAAGCTCTCCGCACCCATCGCCAAGAGCGTCATGGAAGCGGTGCTGGGCAAGAAGTGATCCCCGTCTCGCCCATACCGGTCGGGTATCGGCTGCCGGTTGCGAACGGGCCCCGTGAGGCGTGCCGGGTACGGTATGCCCGAACAGCACACCGCCGGACCACACACGGGTGCGGTCGGGACTGACGGAGAGGGCTGGAGAAGCTTATGGAAGAGCCGCGTCGCCTCGGCGGCCGGTACGAGCTGGGTTCGGTGCTCGGCCGGGGTGGCATGGCCGAGGTGTATCTCGCCCATGACAGCCGTCTGGGCCGCACCGTCGCCGTGAAGACGCTGCGGGTGGACCTCGCCCGTGACCCGTCCTTCCAGGCCCGGTTCCGTCGTGAGGCCCAGTCGGCCGCCTCGCTGAACCACCCGTCGATCGTCGCGGTGTACGACACCGGCGAGGACTACGTCGACGGGGTCTCGATCCCGTACATCGTCATGGAGTACGTCGACGGATCCACGCTGCGCGAGTTGCTGCACTCCGGCCGCAAGCTGCTGCCCGAACGGTCGCTGGAGATGACCATCGGCGTGCTCCAGGCCCTGGAGTACTCCCACCGGGCCGGCATCGTGCACCGCGACATCAAGCCCGCCAACGTCATGCTGACCCGCACCGGCCAGGTCAAGGTCATGGACTTCGGCATCGCCCGCGCCATGGGCGACGCCGGCATGACGATGACGCAGACCGCCGCCGTCATCGGCACCGCCCAGTACCTCTCGCCCGAGCAGGCCAAGGGCGAGCAGGTCGACGCGCGCTCGGACCTGTACTCCACCGGCTGCCTGCTGTACGAGCTGCTGACGGTGCGCCCGCCGTTCGTCGGCGACTCCCCGGTCGCGGTGGCCTACCAGCACGTGCGGGAGGAGCCGCAGCCGCCGAGCACCTTCGACCCCGAGATCACGCCGGAGATGGACGCCATCGTCCTCAAGGCGCTGGTCAAGGACCCGGACTACCGCTACCAGTCGGCCGACGAGATGCGCGCCGACATCGAGGCGGCCCTGGACGGCCAGCCGGTCGCCGCCACCCAGGCGCTCGGCTCCGCCGGCTACGGCCAGGACACGCCCACCACGATGCTGCGCGCCGCGCAGGACCCGGCGGCGGGCCAGACCTCGATGCTGCCGCCGGTGAACCCGGACGACGGCGGTTACGGCTACGACGAGCGGCAGGACCGCCGCCGCGGCGGGCAGAAGAAGAGCCACACCTCCACGATCCTGCTCGCCCTGGCGGGCATCCTCGTCCTGGTCGGCGCGGTCTTCATCGGCAAGGTGCTCTTCGAGAGCACCGACCACGACAACCAGGTCTCCGTGCCCAGCCTGTCCGGCAAGACGCTGGCGGAGGCCAAGGAGTACGGGAAGAACGGCGGCTTCAAGGTCGTCAAGGGCGAGGACAAGCCCTGTGACAACGTGAAGAAGGGCCAGGTCACCGAGCAGGACCCGGCGGTCGACACCAAGATCGACAAGGGTACCGAGGTGAAGGTCACGCTCTGCTCGGGTCCCGAGCTGGTGTCCGTGCCGAGCGTGAAGGGTCTGACCGAGGCCCAGGCCAAGTCGGAGCTGGAGGCCAAGGGCTTCACCAAGATCGAGACCAAGCAGGTGGTCTCCGAGCGGGACCCCGGCACGGTCGCCGAGCAGGACCCGGCCCCGGGCACCGAGAAGCCCAAGGACACCACGATCACGCTGTCCATCGCCCAGGCGACGCCGAAGAAGAACGTCCCGGACGTGCGCGGCCACGACGTCAACGCGGCGTCCAAGCAGCTCACCGACTACGGCTTCAAGGTCAGCACTACCGAGCGGGAGACCTCCGACCCGCAGCAGGCCGGCAAGGTCATCGAGCAGTCCCCCGAGGCCAACACGCCGGCCGAGGACGGCACCACGGTCAACCTGGTCGTCGGCAAGGCGGCCGAGCAGGCCAAGGTCCCGGTCCCCGACGTGGTCACGAAGAAGCTCAAGGACGCCAAGAAGATGCTCACCGACGCCGGACTGGCCGTCGGCACCATCGGTCCCGCATCGGACGACGACGCCCTGGTGATCACGGCCAACCCCGGCCCCGGCACCCAGGTCGACAAGAACACCCCCGTCAACCTCACCACCCTGCCGCTCGGCGGCGGGAACAACGACGGTGGCGGCGGTGACGAGGGTGGCGACAACAACGGCGACCACGGGGGCGGTGGCCTCTTCGGCGGCCCGTGGGGGCGCCGCCACTGATCCGGTAGCGCCACGTCGTGTCGGAGCCCCGGCGTCCGTCCCTGGTGAGGGCGGGTGCCGGGGCTTCGGCGTGGGGATGGGGCTTCGGCGTGGGGGCGGGGCTTCGGCGTGGGGGTGGCCGCGGGGCCGGTACGAAGACGTGCGGGGCGGACTGGGTCCGGGAGGCCGTGGCGGAGGGGAGTCGGGCGTCGGCGGCCGGGCTTGCGGGCGTCAGGCGAGGGCTCGGCTCGCGGCCTGGGGCCCTGCCTCACCGGTGGCCTCGGCCCCCGGTCGGCTGGACAGCCCGGCGTCCTCGTCGCTCGGCGGGTGCGGGGCGCGTCGCTCGGCGGTGCGGAAACCCCGGCGCTTCCGGAGCCGGGGACGTCCCGCGCGCCCGGGGCGTCAGCGCAGTTCCGCGGGCGGGGTGCGGTCGGCGTCGACCTTCTCGGTGCGGACGAGTTCGCCCCACACGATGTACCGGTAGTTCGAGGTGTAGACCGGGGTGCAGGTCGTGAGCGTGATGTAGCGGCCGGGCTTGCGCTTGCCCGACTCCTTGGGGACGTTCTGCAGGACGTCCACGTTGAACTTCGAGGTCTCCGGCAACGTCGCGTAGACCTTGTAGACGTACCAGGTGTCCTTCGACTCGAAGACGACCGGATCGCCCTTCTTGATCTTGTCGATGTTGTGGAACTTCGCCCCGTGCCCGTCGCGGTGCGCGGCCAGGGTGAAGTTGCCCTTCGCGTCCTGCGGCAGCGCGGACTTGATCGGGGCGGTGTAGTAGCCCGCCACGCCCTTGTTCAGGACGTCGAGGTCGGTGCCCTTCTCGACCAGGATTTCGCCGCCGGTCATGGACGGCACGTGCAGGAACCCGATGCCGCCCTGCGTGTCGAGGGCACCCGGCCCCTTCGGCTGCTGCGCCCACTGCTTCCGCATCTGGTCGCCCTGCTCGTTCGCCTCGCGGTCGGCGAGCACGTTCGTCCACCACAGGGCGTAGACGACGAACAGCGCCATGATCACGCCGATCGTGATGAGCAGCTCGCCGAACACGCTGACCGCGGTGGCTATCCGCCCGCGCGTGCGGCGCGAGGGGGGCGGGGGTGCCGACGGCTCCGTGGCCTCGTCGTGTCCGGTCGCAGTCACCGCGGTGTACCCCTCTTAGTCCCTCAGCTGACGAGCGCGTCCGGTTTGCCTTCGCTCCGTGGCCGCTCCTCGACCATCTTGCCCCAGACGATCATCCGATAGGTACTGGTGAATTCCGGGGTGCAGGTCGTCAGCGTGATGTACCGTCCCGGGCCGGTGAACCCCGAGCCCTTCGGGACCGGGTCGACCACCCGGATGTTGCTCGGCGTGGTCTGCGGAAGGATGCTCGTCATCTCGTAGGTGTAGAAGCGGTCCCGCGTCTCCACGATGATCTTGTCGCCCTTGGTGAGCCGGTTGATGTACCGGAAGGGCTCGCCGTGGGTGTTGCGGTGACCCGCCACCGCGAAGTTGCCCTGTTTGTCCCAGGGCATCGCCGTCTTCAGGGAATCCTCGCCGTAGTGGCCGACCATGCCCCGGTCCAGGACGCCCGCCTTGCTGATGCCCTCGGCGATCGGGACCTTCACGTCCAGCTTGGGGATATACATGATCGCGAACCCCTGGCCGGGCGAGAAAACGCCCGCGTCGCGGTTCTTGTCGCCCTTGTCCCACTCCTGCTCCAGCGTCTGGGTCGTCCCGTCCGCGTCCCAGTTGGCCCGGAGGTTCGTCCACCACAGCTGGTAGGTGACGAAGAGCAGCATCAGCACGCCGAGAGTGATGAACAGCTCTCCGGCGAAACGGCTCAGGATGACGCCGGGGCCGTCCTTGGCCGCGCGCTCGGCCCGCCGCGCCTCCAGCCGCGAGGCGGGAGCGGGCGTGGGCGGCTGGGGGCTGTGGCCTCGTTTGCCGCCGCGCTTGGCCGCCTGCTGCGCGGCCTTGCGGCGGGCCGCACGGCCGCCGGGTATGGGCGGCCCACTCGCCTCGGTTTCACGTGAAACGCCGGTGGTTTCACGTGAAACGGGCTGCGTCAGGTCTGTTTCACGTGAAACGGGCAGTGGCGGGCCGGTTTCACGTGAAACGGGCCGCGTCCGATCGGCAGCGGGTGGTTCCTCGATCCGCGGCAGCACCGCGGTGTCGCCGGGCGAGCCTCCGGCTCGCGGCCTCTCCTGCTGCGCGTGGACGGTGGCGGCCGACACCACGCCCGGTTCCTGCGTTCCGTACGCATACGAGCCGGCTGCCGCCCCTTGTGCTCCGTACGCGTCCGGGCCCGGGCCCGCGTACGCCGTGGCGCCTTTTTGCTCCTCGTGGCCGTCCTGCCCCGCGTGGCCACCAGGCGGGGCGTCCCCCTCACGAGAGGTACCGGACTGCGGAGGCAAGGACGCCACCGGCTGCTCGGCGGACGGGGACGGAGCCTGGTTCGGCGCCGGGGGCTGATGCGGCCGGAACCACGGCGAGCCCTGGCGGCCTGCCTGTGGCCCGGCGGAACCGGCGGGCCCGACAGACCCCGCGCCGTCGGACCCCGCAGGGCGGGCCGCCTGGCCGGGAACCTGCCCACGGGCGGCGTCCTGGGCGGGCGTCCGCCGGGAAGCCTCGGGGGACGGTTGGGAGCGGGCCGGCGGACGTCCGGGGAGCGGGTCGGTCAGAGGGTCGTCGAGCTGCCTGACGGCCGCTTCGAACGCCGCCGTGTCGTCGTACGCACCCTGCGCCGCGTACGGCTCGTCGGGTCGCCGCGCCCGCTCGGGGCGGACGTCCGTCACGCCCCGGCCTTGCCGACCACCGGCGCGAGTCCCGCCGACCGGGCCACCGCGTCCCTGTCTCCGCACTCGACCAGCCAGTTGGCGAGCATCCGGTGGCCCCACTCGGTCAGCACGGACTCGGGGTGGAACTGGACGCCTTCCACGGGCAGTTCCCGGTGCCGCAGCCCCATGGGGATGCCGCTGTCCGTCCAGGCCGTGATGGTCAGCTCGGCCGGGACGGTGTCCCGCTCGACGGCGAGCGAGTGGTAGCGGGTGGCCGTGAACGGCGAGGGGAGGCCCGAGAAGACCCCGGCTCCCTCGTGCGTGACCGAAGAGGTCTTCCCGTGCAGCAACTCCGGGGCCCGGCCCACCACACCGCCGTACGCGACCGCCATCGACTGCATGCCCAGGCAGACCCCGAAGACGGGAACGCCGGTGTCCGCGCAGTGCCGGACCATGTCGACGCACACGCCGGCCTGCTCGGGGGCGCCGGGGCCGGGGGAGAGCAGCACCCCGTCGAAGCCGTCCTGGGCGTGGCCCGGGACGACCTCGTCGTTGCGCAGGACCTCGCACTCGGCGCCGAGTTGGTAGAGGTACTGGACGAGGTTGAAGACGAAGCTGTCGTAGTTGTCGACGACGAGGATGCGCGCGCTCATCGCAGTGGTGCCATCCCCTCGTCGAGCGTGACGTCGTTGAAGGGGAGCAGCGGCTCCGCCCACGGGAAGACGTACTGGAAGAGTACGAAGACGATCGCCAGTACCAGCACGAGCGAAGTCAGTGCCTTCACCCATGTGTTGCCCGGCAGATGCCGCCAGATCCAGCCGTACATGCTGTCGCTGCCCCTACGTGCCGATGACGATGACCACGAGATGTCGATTGCCCCACCAGACTAAAGGGCGTTTCCGGCAATCGGCGGGCCCGCCGGGGAAAGACCGCGCCCGGACCGCCCGCCGGACGTCGGCCTACACCCGTCCGGGACGGGCGGCGCGACCGGTCACCCGGGCGGCGCCGGCGGCCTTCCCCGGGTCGCGGGACGAGTCGATTCCAGGTGGGCCCAGACGATCAGCCGGTGGCTGTGGCCCCATTCCGGCTCGCAGGTGGTGAGGGTGAGGTAGCGGCCGGGCCGGGTGTGGCCGGACCCGCGGGGGACGGGTGCGATGACCCCGATGTCGGTCGGCGGCGTCGTGTAGGGCCGGTGGTCGACCCGGTAGGTGAACCAGTGCGTGCCGTCCGCGAGGACGACGGCGTCACCGGGGCGCAGCCGCGGCACGTCCTTGAACGGGTCGCCGTGGGTGCGCCGGTGTCCGGCCACCGCGAAGTTCCCCGTGGCACCGAGGCGGGCGGTCCGTTCGTAGTGCCCCAGGCCCCGCTTGAGCACGTCGTCCGAGGTGCCCTCCAGCACGGGCTTGGCCCAGTCCGCGCCGAAGCGCGGCACGTACATCACGGCGAACGGTTTCCCGTACGGGTACGGCGTCGCACGCTCCCGCGGCGCCGTACCCGAAGCGGCGGTGGACGGACCGCGGGCGTCCCCCGGCGACCGGCCTCCTGGGGGCACCGGCCCGGCGGACCAGCCGCCGCGCAATCCGGCGATCTCGCGGTCCATGGCCCGGTCGGCCCGTACGCCCGTCCAGAACACGACGTACACGACGAACAGCGCGACCAGGACGCCGAGTGTGAGGCAGATTTCGCCGAGCGTCCGGACGATCCACCGCACCGACATGGCGGTCCCGCCTCCTCCCGGCCGGCGCCCCGGGCGCGACGGCCCGCGGGCTCACGGCTTCGTGGGCCGTGCGTAGTGGAGGTCCACGGTGCCGGAGTAGCCGGGCAGCGTCACGGTGTCGTGCCGGTCGACTTTCCAGCCGAGGCCGTAGGCGGCGACGTACTGGAGGTAGTTCTGGATGGCCGGGGCGTCGGACAGCGCCTTGTTGAGCGCGTCGCGGTCGCCGACGGCGGTCACCTTGTACGGGGGCGAGTAGACGCGGCCCTGGAGGATCAGGGTGTTGCCGACGCAGCGCACCGCGCTGGTGGCGATCAGCCGCTGGTCCATGACGCGGATGCCCTTGGCGCCGCCCTGCCACAGGGCGTTGACGACGGCCTGGAGGTCCTGCTGGTGGATGACCAGGTCGTTGGCGTGCGGCTCGGGGACACCGGGGATCTTGGCGGTGGCGTTGGGCGGGGCGTCGGTGAGCGTGACCGTCAGGCCCTCACCTTGGAGCCGCTGGGTGCCGGCGTCCTTCTCCAGGGCCTTGAGCTTGGCTTCTTGGGCGCGGGAGGCGCCGTTGTCGCGCTGGGCGAGGCCGTCGACCTCCTCCCGCAGCGTGGCGTTGCGCTCGTCGTGGGCGCCGTTCTTGTGGCTGCGCTCCTGGATGAGGTCGGACAGGCGCAGCATCGAGTCGTCGGAGCGAAGGTCGGTGCCGCGCGCGGTGTCGAAGCTGATCCAGAAGATGAGGCCGGCGAGCGCGAAGACCGCCAAGGTCAGCAGCCGAACGGGCCGCAGACGGGGACGGAAGGGGCGGCGGGGCGAGTCAGCGGAAGTGCTCAACGTACCCTTACTCCTTACGACGCCGCGGAACCACTACGCTAACGGACGCCCTGGGGGCGCACCGTCGCTCCCCCGCCCGGCTTCCGTCCGTACAGCCCGCCCCCCGCGCGGTCACGCAGCGCATCGACAGGAGAGTTCCTCGTGCCGAAGTCACGGATCCGCAAGAAGGACGATTACACGCCGCCGCCCGCCAAGCAGCAGACGAACCTGAAGCTGAATTCCGGGCGCCGCTGGGTCGCTCCGCTGATGCTGGCCATGTTCCTGATCGGCCTGGCGTGGATCGTGCTCTTCTACGTGACCGAGGGCGACATGCCGGTGAAGGCCATGGGCAACTGGAACATCGTGTGCGGCTTCGGCTTCATCGCCCTGGGGTTCGGCGTCTCCACGCAGTGGAAGTAGCCGCCGCGTCCGGGTGAGCGTCCCGGCGCCGGGCCGGGACGCGGATGTCGGTCCCGGCACCGCGCGGCGGGAGCGGTGCGGGCCCTCTGGTCCTGCACAGCGGCGGCCCTGTTGGCAAGCCGTAGCCAAGACCATCCACATTGTTATCCACAGCCGGGGAAAACTTCAGAAGATCTGTGGATAACTTCCCGGATGTTGACGCCGGTGTGACCGGTGATCCGCGTCACGGGCCACTGCCACGCTTCACTCTTTCGAGAAAACCGCAGATCAGAGCCGGTCCGTAGGATCGGCTCCGACTGCTACCCGGATCATGCACAAGATCCGGCACGCGCTGTGGACAACTGTGCTCATCCCGTGAGCTGAACCGTCCGTACCCACACCACCGCGACGATCGCGAGCAGCGCCACCACACACGTCGCCGTCTGCACCAGCGTCCGGCGGTCCCGCGGCGCGTGCACCATTCCGAACGCCACCGCGGCGCCCACCACCAGGCCCCCGATGTGCGCCTGCGAGGCGATGCCCGGCAGGAACGTGATGACCAGGTTGATGCCGAGCAGGATGAGGACCGGCCGCATGTCGTAGTTGAGCCGGCGCATCAGGACGGCGGTCGCGCCGAGCAGGCCGAAGATCGCGCCGGACGCCCCCAGGGACGGCTGGTTCGGCGCGGCCAGCAGGTAGGACAGCGCGCTGCCGCCGAGCCCGGACAGCAGGTACAGGGCGAGAAACCGCGTCCGCCCCAAAGCCGCCTCCAGGGACGGCCCCAGCCACCACAACGACAGCATGTTCATGGCGATGTGCGGCACCTCGGTGTGCAGGAACATCGCCGTCAGCAGCCGGTACCACTCGCCGTGGGCGACACCGACCAGCTCGTACCGCTGCGGGTCGACGGCCAGGCCGATCATCGCGTAGTCGTCCGCCAGGGTCCGCACCGCCAGCGTGGCCGCGTACACCACGAGGTTGAGCCCCAGCAGGATCTTGGTCACCAGCCGCGGGTCGGCGGCGATCGGGCCGCCCGCGATCGTGCGCGGAGCCGTCGCCCGCGTCGGGTGCGCCGTCCCGGCACCTCCCCGCACGCACTCCGGGCACTGGAAACCGACGGAGGCGTTCACCATGCACTGGGGGCAGATCGGCCGGTCACAGCGGGCGCACCGTATGCCCGTCTCCTGCTCCGGGTGGCGGTAGCAGCCGGGCAGACCGCCGCTCTCATCCGCGCGCCGCGGCTCCTGTGGGCTGCCTGACACCTGGTCCATCGTCCCTTCGATCCCTCGTCCTGGGCGTCGGTGGGCGGACGCGACGCCGTCGCGGCGCCGCCGCGCCCACGGCCGTCGGGCGGGCGCGGACACCGCGCCGCCTGGTCTTGAGAAGGCGTCCGTACGCACGGCACGCCCCACCCGATCTACGACCGGACGGGGCGCGATGGTTCCCCGCGTCCGGCACGCCCGGAACCGCCCTGGTCAGGGGACCAGTGTGGGCCGGGACGCGGCCGGTCCGCGGGAGGCGCACCACCGGATGCGGTGGGGCGCCAGGCTCCGGCCCGGGCCCGGACACCGGGTAGGCGCGCACCCCATGGGTACGCGCCTACCGGAACGGCACCGGGCCCGGCCGGGGAGCCGGCCGGCGGTCTCAGCCCTCGCGGGTCTCGACGACGACCGACTCGATGACCACGTCCTGGACCGGACGGTCGGTGCGCGGGTTGGTCTGCGTGCCGGCGATGGCGTCCACGACCTTCTTGCTCGCCTCGTTGGTGACCTCACCGAAGATGGTGTGCTTGCCGGTCAGCCACGCGGTCGCGGACACCGTGATGAAGAACTGCGAGCCGTTGGTGCCCGGGCCGGCGTTGGCCATGGCCAGCAGGTAGGGCTTGTTGAAGGCCAGGTCCGGGTGGAACTCGTCCGCGAACTCGTAGCCCGGGCCGCCGGTGCCGTTGCCCAGCGGGTCACCGCCCTGGATCATGAAGCCGCTGATCACCCGGTGGAAGACGGTGCCGTTGTACAGCGGGTCCGTGGTCTTCTTGCCGGTCGCCGGGTGGACCCATTCGCGCTGGCCCTGCGCGAGCTCGACGAAGTTCTTGACCGTCTTCGGGGCGTGGTTCGGCAGGAGCCGGATCTCGATGTCGCCCTGATTGGTCTTCAAGGTGGCGTACAGCTGCTCAGCCACGATCTACCTTCCATAAGTCTTCACTGACGGTTCCCGATCCTCGCACGGACGGGCCCGCGCGTCGCCTGGCTACGGCCTCTGTACGCGCGGCGCGCATTTTTCTCCGCCTCTTGCCGGTCGGGCCCGCCGCCGTCAGGGCTGTCTCCCGCCCGTCAGGTGCTCGTCCGCGCGCGTCGGGTGCTCGTCCGCGCCCGCCCACTCGCCGGGCACGCGCCCGCCCGTCAGGCCCGCCCACTCGTCAGGCTCGCGTTCGTCTGCCGGATCCACCGCCCACGCGCCAGACCCGCGTCCACATGCCGGTTCCGCCGCCCGCCCCGAAGGCCCGTCGCCCGGCCGGGAACCAGAACCGGCCGAACAGGCGCGCGGCACGGCAAACCGTGGCATTGTCATCGGAAGCCCGAGAAGACTCCGGAAGGTCCCCAATGACCCGGATGCCCGCTCACACATGCCGGACCGTGCACCAACAGGCATGATCTTCGAACGGGTGGACAGTCGAACACAACAGACGTGGGGAACACCCCCGATCCCCGGACACGCCACCGATGAGGAGGATCCCGTGACCCGCAAGGACAGCGTGCGCGCCGCGACCGGCACGGCCAGGGACAGCGTGCGGCACGCCGCGGAGGTGGTGGCTCCGTATGCCGGTACGGCCAAGGACACCGCCGTCCACTACGCGCAGGAGGCCCGTACGCGGCTGGCGCCCAAGGTGGCCGAGGTCGCGCACCAGGCCCGCAGCCAGTACGACACCCACGTACAGCCGCGCATCGACCACGCACGCGGCACGCTGCCTCCCAAGGTGGACGCCGCGGCGAACTGGGCCGCCGAACGGACCCGCCAGGCCGCGCGCCAGGCGGCCGACTACACCGCCCCGCGCGTCGGGCACGCCGTGCAGAGCGCCCGGGCCGCCGCCGAGCCGGTGCGGGACGAGGCGCTGGCACGCGGCACCGCCGCCTGGGCGGCGCTGCGCGGCCAGGTCTCGGCGGCCGAGGTCGAGAAGATGATCCGCAAGCACCGGCGCCGCGCCCGCGCGGGGCGCGTCGCCAAGCGCGTGACGGTGGTGGGTCTGCTGGTCGGCGGCGCGTTCGTGGCGTGGAAGTGGTGGGACAAGCAGGCCAACCCGGACTGGCTGGTCGAACCCCCGGCGCCCACCGAGGTCACCGACCGCGCGCCGCTCACGGCCGTGGACGGCACCCCCGAGGCCGTCCTGGACCCGGAGGTCCAGGCCAAGCAGGCCGAAGCGGAGGCCGAGGTCGAGGACCGCGGCGGGGCCTGATCGGGCACGCGCCACGACCGGGTACGCCTGGTCCGTCGTCATCGGGCGCCGTTTCACGTGAAACCGCATGTTTCACGT
>NZ_JBEXNM010000033.1:0-88796 GCF_040611095.1 Streptomyces sp. NPDC003077
CGAGGGCTCGTCGTCGTTCGCCGGAAGAGGCGGCGGGAGCCGCCGCGACGACGGGCCCGAGGGCCGTTCGCGGGGGGGGTGCGGCGCGTCCGGAGGGGGGGGGCGCGCCGCACCCGGCGCCGGGGCCCGCCGGTTCCGGTCGGCGGGCCCCGGCGGGCGCGGGGCCGGGTCGGCGGAGGCCCGGCGGGCGCGCGGGGCCGGGCTTACAGGTCCAGGCCCGTCAGCACCAGCACCCGCTCGTAGGTGTAGTCCTCCATCGCGAACCGCACGCCCTCGCGGCCCACGCCGGACTCCTTGGCGCCGCCGTACGGCATCTGGTCCGCGCGGTAGGACGGCACGTCGCCGATGACGACGCCGCCCACCTCCAGCGCGCGGTGCGCCCGGAAGGCGGCCTGGAGGTCGTGCGTGAACACGCCGGTCTGGAGGCCGTACTTCGAGTCGTTGACGGCGGCGAACGCGGCGGCCTCGCCCTCGACCCGCTGCACCGTCAGGACCGGGCCGAAGACCTCCTCGCGGGCCAGGGTGGTGTCGGCGGGCAGGTCGGTGAGGACGGTCGGGGCGTACGTGGCGCCGTCCCGCTTGCCGCCGGTGAGCAGCGTGGCGCCCGCCTCGACGGCCTCCTGGACCCAGGACTCCACGCGCCGCGCGGCGTCCTCGCTGACCAGCGGGCCGACCTCGGTGGCCTCGTCGGAGGGGTCGCCGGTGACCTGGGCCTCGACCGCCGCGACGATCTTGGGCAGCAGCCGGTCGTAGACGGTCGCGTCGGCGATCACCCGCTGCACCGAGATGCAGGACTGGCCGCCCTGGTAGTTGGAGAAGGTCGCGATGCGGGTCGCGGCCCAGTCGAGGTCGGCCTCGGAGGCGTAGTCCGGCAGGACGACGGCGGCGCCGTTGCCGCCCAGCTCCAGGGTGCAGTGCTTGCGCGGCACGGAGTCCATGATCGCGTAACCGACGCGGTCGGAACCGGTGAAGGAGATCACCGGCAGCCGCTCGTCCTGGACGAGGGCCGGCATCCGGTCGTTCGGCACCGGCAGCACCGACCACGAACCGGCCGGCAGGTCGGTCTCGGCCAGCAGCTCGCCCAGGATCAGGCCGGACAGCGGGGTGGCCGGGGCGGGCTTGAGGATGATCGGGGCGCCGGCCGCGATCGCCGGGGCGACCTTGTGGGCGCACAGGTTGAGCGGGAAGTTGAACGGGGCGATGCCGAGCACCGTGCCGCGCGGGAAGCGGCGGGTCAGGGCCAGCCGGCCGGTGCCGCCCGCGTCGGTGTCCAGGCGCTGTGCCTCGCCGCCGTTGAAGCGGCGGGCCTCCTCGGCCGCGAACCGGAACACGGAGACCGCGCGGCCGACCTCGCCGCGCGCCCACTTGATGGGCTTGCCGTTCTCCGCCGAGATGAGCCGCGCGATCTCCTCCGCGCGCTCGGTCAGCCGCCGCTGCACGTGGTCCAGCGCCGCCGCCCGGACGTGGGCGGGGGTGGCCGCGAACTCGGCCTGCACCGCGACGGAAGCCGCGACGGCCTCCTCGACCTGCTCCTCGGTGGGCACGCTCACCCGGCCGACCAGCCGGCCGTCCCAGGGCGAGGTGACGTCGAAGGTGTCCTGGCCGGTGGCCTGCCGGCCGGCGAGCCAGAAGGCGTGGACGGCGGCGTCGGAGGTGACGGCTGCGTCGGAGGTGACGGCGGCGTCAGAGGAGACGTCGGGGGAAATCGGCACCGTGGATCCCGGCCCTTCCGAAGTGGTGGATACGTGCGGCGGCCGGTGCGGCGCGGTGTGCGGCGGGGCTCCTGTCGACGCGGTCCGGCTGCGTCCACCGTAGGGGCGCGGCCGGGGAGGGATGTTTGTCCGGTTCGTAGCAGTGGAGGGCGCGGGGTGGCCGGATTGGCGGAGAAAAGCGGCGAAGCCCCGCTGCCGTCTCGCGGGCGCCGCCCCATCGGGCGCGCTGGTCCCTCGCCGTCACTCCCCTGTGGTGCCCGTGGTCGCCTTCAGGGGGTGCCCGTGGTCGCCTTCAGGGCGAGCCACAGCTCCATGCGGACGTCCGGGTCGTCCAGGGAGCGGCCGAGGATCTCCTCCACCCGCCGCATCCGGTAGCGCAGCGTGTGCCGGTGCACCCCCAGGTCCGCGGCGGCGGCGTCCCACTGGCCGTGCCGGGACAGCCAGGCCCGCAAGGAGGCGACCAGATCGCCGCGTCCGGTGGCGTCGTGATCGCGCAGGGCCCGCAGCATCCCGTCGGCGAACGCCCGCACCGCGTCGTCCGCCAGCAGCGGCAGCACCGAACCCGCCGCCATCTCCTCGTGCTCGACCAGGGCCCGGCCCCGGCGGCGGGCGACGGAGAGCGCCTGCTCGGCCTGGCGGTAGGCGTGCCCGGCGGCCATCGGGCCGGACGGCGCCGAGAGGCCGATGGCCAGCGCCGTGCCGCCCCACCCCGCCTCGGCCCGCTCCGCGCGCCCGCGCGGCCGGGTCCCCACGCCGCTCAGGGCCTCCAGGTCCGCGGCGTACGCGGCGCAGGCCGCGACCGCCGCGCCGCCGTCCGCGGCCAGCACCACCAGCCGCCCGGCGTCCGGCACGGCGAGCACCGCCTCGCCCGTACGGGCCGCGGCGGCCTCCATCGTGTCGGCGAGCACGTCCAAGGGGCACGGTTCCTCCTCGCCGCGTTCCGCGTCGGAGGCCGGCGGCTCGGCGACCACCACCCGGAAGGGCGCGTCCAGCAGCCCGCCGTACAGACGCCCCGCCACCGCGCGCGCGTGGTCCGGCTCCCCGGCCAGCAGCATCCGCAGCACCGCCGCGCCCAGACGCTGCTCGGCGTCCTGGAGCGCCCGGGAACGCTCGGTGGTCAAGGTGAGCAGCGCGACGGCGGCGTGTACGGCGTACCGCTCGGCGGTGCCCAGCGGCGCGGCCGTACCGACCGCGAGCACGCCGCGCGACCGGCGGCCGGTGCCCAGCGACTGGAGCTCCACCCGGTCGGTGCCCTCCGCGTCCCCGACCACGGCGCTGGCCGGGGCCGGGCGCTCGCGCAGCCGCCCGATGTCGTCGGTGAGGCGGGCGGCGCGCCGGGCCGCCCACTCGGGGGCGGCGGCCACCACCGCGCCCGACGCGTCGTACAGCGCGCACCAGCCGTCGAGGTGGCCGGCGAGCCGGGCCAGCAGCTCGGCCGGGCCCTCGGCGCTGAGCGCGGCCCGCGTCAGCTCGCGCTGCGCCTCGAAGCCGGCGGTCACCGCGCGGTACTGGTCGGCCGCGACGGCCGCCGACACGGCCTTGCTGATCGCGATGAACGGGGTGCGGCGCGGCACGACCAGCAGCGGCAGCCCCTCCCCCTTGGCCGCCGCGATCAGCGCCTGCGGCACGTCCTCGTAATTCACGCCGACCGCGAACCCGAGCCCCACCACCCCGGCCGCCACCAGCCGCCGCACGTACGCGCGGGTCGCGTCCGGGTCCTCGGCGTCCAGCTTGAGCGCCGTCGTCAGCAGCAGCTCGTCGCCCTCCATGTACGGCACCGGGTCGATCAGCTCGCTGGTGTGGGCCCAGCGCACGGGCGTACCCAGCCGCTCCTCGCCCGCGAGCACGGTCAGCTTGAGGGCGGAGTGGTTGACCAGGGAGGCGAGGGTGTGCGGCATGGGACCTTCGGGGGCGTCGTCGGCGGCGGCTCGTCCCGCCGCCTCTTCGGGGTGGGCGGGTTGTCGCGCCGCCTCATCGGGTGAGGCGGCTTGTCGCGCCGCCTCGTTTGTGCCGTCCTGTATGAACGGTCGGGGACGATTGTGCCTTAGCGGTGGGTTGTTTCGTGGGGAGTTGGGGGGAGCGGGCCCCCGTAGGCCGCGGGGTGCGCTCGTCGGGTGCCCGGGGCGTTCCCCGGGTGCTCGGATGACGGGCCCTGTGGCGGGGCCCGGCGCCGCCTGGTGGTGGGGGTTTGTCGCCTTCGGCGGGATGAGGTGTGTGGGGCGGACGCCTGGTGTGTTTTTGGGTCGGGGCCGCCCCGGGGTACCTCCTCGCGGCAGTTGCGCTTACCCGACGTCATCTTGTGACGGGGCCGCCGCGCCCCAGTCCGCTGCGGGGGCACCCCGGGACGTCCCCTTCCGTCAGTTGCGCGTCCGCCCCTTGTGGGGGTGGAAAAACCCGGGTCGGCCCGTTCCTGATCGGGGCCGTTCGTGGGGGCGGAAGGCCGTCGTTCGGGGAACGGAACCGGTCGGCCTCTGGGCGCCCCGGCCGGTTCCGTTCTCCTCGTCGGAAAAGCGATGGACGGGCGTGTGGCCTGCACGTCCTAATGGGGCGCGAATCCGACCGATCACGCACCGATCCGATCCGAAGGACGGTTTCCATGCCTCGTCTCTCGACCACTCCCGGGCTCTTCCCGCCGCCGGGCTATTCGCACACGGCCGTCGTCGAGGCCGGGGAGCGTCTGGTCTTCGCGGCCGGGGCGGTTCCCTTGGACGCTGACGGGAAGCTCGTCGGGCCGGGTGACCTGCGGGCACAGACGCGGCAGGTCCTGGCCAACCTCGCGGCCCAGCTCGAAGCGGTCGGCAGCGGGCTGGACCACGTGTTCTCCAGCACGGTGTACGTCGTTGCCGGCGACGCGGAGGCCATGGACCCAGCCTGGGACGAGATCGACGCCTCCGGGCTGTCCACCGGGCCGCACACCTCCACCCTCGTAGGCGTGACCGTGCTCGGCTATCCGGGCCAGCTGGTGGAGATCACCGCTACAGCCGTGATTCCGGAGCACCGGGACGCAGACCCTGCACCCGGGCGGGAGTAAGCCGGTCCAGGTCGGCCTCAGTTACTTGTGTCGGGGCGCCTGATCTTCTCTTTCTCCCCCCACAAAGGGGCGGACGCGCAACCGGCGGAAGGGGACGTCCCGGGGTGCCCCCGCAGCGGACTGGGGCGCGGCGGCCGGTGACGACATCGCGTCGGGTAAGCGCAACTGCCGCGAGGAGGTACCCCGGGGCGGCCCCGACCCACAAACACACCGGGCGTCCGCCCCACACACCCCCTCCCGCCGAAGGCGGCAAACCCCCACCACCAGGTGGCGCCCCGATGAAGCGGGCCCAGGACGCCGCACAGAACTGAGGCAACGCAAGGGGGAGCGGGTGCCCGAACCCGCACCTCACCCCCGCAGATCCACCAACACCGGCGGCACATGCTCCCCACTCGCCGACGTCAGAGAGAGCACCGCGTGCCCCGCCGGCACCGCATTGGCCAGGTCGGACGCGGACCACCGTTCGCGTTCGACGGTGCGGACGGTGACGGCCTTGGCGGTGACGGCCTTGCCGGTCACCATCTGGCGCAGCAGGTGGAAGGCCTTCATCGCTGCGCCCTCGGCGATGACCTGGCGGTCCGTCACGTCGCGGGTCTCGACCCATTCCTTGCCCCACACCTCGGCGAACCGCGCCCCGTCCCAGGTCGTCACCCCGGCGAAGGCCATCCGGCAGCCCACCGCGCCCAGCAGCGCGCCGCGCAGCGGCTCCGGGACATCGTCCAGGGAGCGCAGGGCCAGGACGACGCCCGCGTTCGCGGCCCGCAGCCGCTGGAGGCCGCGCAGCGCCTCGGCGGTGACGGCCTGCGCGGCGTCGTCCAGCACCAGGCAGGCGAACAGCGAACGGTCGGCGCGGGCCACCGCGCTCTCGGTGAACTGGGCGAGCAGCAGCCGGGTCAGCAGCCGTGACGCCTCGGCGTGCCCGCGTTCGGGCAGTTCGACGCGGACCCGCAGCGGGTGGTCCAGCGCCCGCAGGGAGACCTGCCGGGTGGCGCCCGTGGGGTCGAAGAACCCGGCGAACGCGGGGCGGTCCAGCAGGGCGATCCGGTCGGCGAGCAGGGGGCCCACGTCGCCGTCCCGGGCGGACTGGCGGGCCCGCGCGTCCAGTTCGCGCAACAGCGCGTCGTCGCCGGACTCCTTGAGGGCGCCGCGCAGCCGGGCCAGCGCGTCGGGGGCACCGTCCAGCAGCTCCCGCAGTTCCGGCACGGCGGGGAAGCGGCCGTACGCCGCCCGGTACGGGCCGAGGAGCTGGGCCAGCGCGGTCGCCGCGCGCCGGCTGTCGCCGCCGGGGAGCGCGGCCACCAGGTCGCCGACCAGCGCGTCGGCGAGGATGCCCGCCGCCTCGTCCGGGTCGGTGGTGCCGCCGTACAGGTCGAGGTCGGCGTCCGTGCCGGGGCGGCCGATCCGTACGACCACGTCGAAGGCGTCGTCCGGGCCGAGGTCGGTCCCGGACGCGCCGACGGCGACCACGGCGCACCGGCCGGCCAGCGCCTGGAGGCACATCGACTCCACGACCGGCCGCACCAGCCCGGTCGTCTTGCCGGCCCCGGACGGCCCGACGGCCAGCAGGGACGTGCCGAGCACGGCGGGTTCCAGGGCGATGCCGGCGCCCCGGTAGCGATGCGGGTTGCGCGGGTCGTCGGCCGCCGCGCCGATGCGCACCTGCTGGGCGAGCAGGTCGTGTCGCGCGAAGCGGCGGGGCAGGTCACGCGTCCCGGAGGGGTGGGCGCAGGCGGCGGCGCCGTGCCGCAGGACGGTGTCGGTGAACGAGGCCAGGGAGTTGGCGCCGCTGCGTACGGAGGCCCAGGCGCGTTCGATGCGGGCCACGTCCACGTCGTTCATCCGCCCGGTGCGCGCTTCCTCTGCGAGCTTGTCGGCGGCGTCCGGCGCTCCGGCGGCCCGCAGGTGCGGCCACTGGGCGCGGTCCTCGGCGGGCACCGGGACCGCCGGGGGCCGCCGCTCCCGCAGCCGCCGCAGAACCGGGACGACGAACCGCCGGCCCACCTCGGCCCACCGCCCGAGCCGCCCGAAGACGACCACGAGCAGGGCGATGATCAGCGCGTAATAGATGTACGAGGCCCAGACGAACGCCTCCGTTCCGCCGTTCGTCCGCCAGGAGTCGGGGGTGAGCAGCGCCAGCGGCCAGAGCCAGTAGCTGCCGAGGTACTGGTTCCACAACAGGGACCACAGCAGCCACCCGCACAGAAAGCTGATCACCGCCCCCGTGAGGAGCTGCCGCGCGGGCACCTGGTCGGGCCGTTCGGCGGCCTTCGGCGTGTGTTCGTACGTCCACACGCCCGGCCCGTCGGCCCGGCGCGGCGCCCGCAGCCAGCGCAGCAGCGACGTTTCCGCGCCGTCCGCCGGGTGGGCCGCCGGGGCCGGGGGGACGACCGGCGGCACGGTGGGGCGTGGCGGGACGACGGGGGCCGGCCGCGCGGCCGGTACGGAAGGGGCGGCGGCGGGCTTGTCGAAGGCCCAGGAGCCGCGGGGGGCCCGCCCATGAGGGGGTACGCCACCCACGTCACCGCCGCGGCGCGCCCGCTCCGCGTCGTGTGTGTCCTCGGTGTTCATCCGGTTGCCCCCTCGTCCCCCTGAGCCGTGCCGGGTTCCTGGCCTGCGGGGCCGTCGCCGGGACGGCCGGGTCGTTCTGCCGCTCGCTGTGCCGGTGGTGCCTGCGCGCTCCGGTGTGCGCCGCCGTTCAATGTAGTCGCCGGGCCGCCGCTCTATGTCCGCCGAGGACAAGGGAACCCGCGCACTTCTCCCGAACGGAACATGCCGACCCCCGCCACAGGCGCTTAACCTGCGGAAACAAACCCCCGAACGTGCCCGTCCCACTCCAGGAGACCGCCATGACCGAACTGTCCGGAGGCCCCGCCCTCCCCCAGGAGCGTCGCGTCGTCACCGCCATCCCCGGCCCGAAGTCCCAGGAGCTGTGGGCCCGCAAGCAGGCCACCGTCGCCGCCGGCGTGGGGGCCGTGCTGCCCGTCTTCGCCCGGCGGGCCGGCGGCGGGATCCTGGAGGACGTGGACGGCAACGCGTTCATCGACTTCGGTTCCGGCATCGCCGTGACCTCGGTCGGCAACAGCGCCGAGGCCGTGGTGCGGCGCGCCACCGCGCAGCTCGCGGACTACACCCACACCTGTGTGATGGTCACGCCCTACGAGCCGTACGTCGAGGTCTGCGAGCGGCTGGCCGAGCTGACGCCGGGTGACCACGCCAAGAAGTCCGCGCTGTTCAACTCGGGCGCCGAGGCCGTCGAGAACGCCGTCAAGATCGCCCGTGCGTACACCAAGCGCCAGGCGATCGTCGTCTTCGACCACGGCTACCACGGCCGGACGAACCTGACGATGGCGCTGACCGCCAAGAACATGCCGTACAAGCACGGCTTCGGCCCGTTCGCCCCCGAGATCCACCGGGTGCCGCTGGCCTACCCCTTCCGCTGGCTGACCGGCCCGGAGAACTGCGCCAAGGAAGCCGCCGACCAGGCGATCGAGCAGATCACCAAGCAGATCGGCGCCGAGAACGTCGCGGCGATCATCATCGAGCCGGTGCTCGGCGAGGGCGGCTTCATCGAGCCGGCCAAGGGCTTCCTCCCCGCCATCGCGCGGTTCGCCAAGGACAACGGCATCGTCTTCGTGGCGGACGAGATCCAGTCCGGGTTCTGCCGTACGGGCCAGTGGTTCGCGTGCGAGGACGAGGGCATCGTCCCGGACCTGATCACGACGGCGAAGGGCATCGCGGGCGGCCTGCCGCTGGCGGCCGTCACCGGTCGCGCCGAGATCATGGACGCCGCGCACGCGGGCGGCCTCGGCGGCACCTACGGCGGCAACCCGGTGGCCTGCGCCGCGGCGCTCGGCGCGATCGAGACCATGCGCGAGCAGGACCTGAACGCCAAGGCGCGGCGGATCGGCGAGATCATGAAGCCGCGGCTGTCGGCGATGGCGGAGAAGTTCGACATCATCGGCGAGGTCCGCGGGCGCGGCGCGATGATCGCCATCGAGCTGGTCCGCTCCGGCACCAAGGACCCCAACCCGGAGGCCACCGCGGCGCTCGCCAAGGCCTGCCACCAGCAGGGCCTGCTCGTCCTGACCACCGGTACGTACGGGAACGTGCTGCGCTTCCTGCCGCCGCTGGTCATCGGCGAGGACCTGCTGAACGAGGGGCTGGACATCATCGAGTCGGCCCTGGCGAAGGTCTGAGCCGGGAGGTCTGAGTCGGCAGATCCGAACCGGGAGATCCGAACCGGTAAGCCTGGATCGCGTACAGGCAGCGGGGCGGGGTGTGGCGGGATGCCGCACCCCGCCCCCGCCGGCGTTCCGGGCCGGTTCGCGGGCGGGCCCGAGCGGGCGCCCGGGGACGGGTTCCGGGTCGTCCCCCGCCTCGTTCGCACTCCCATGCGGCAGGGCGACATACTGGCCCCTCAGTGGACCCGTGCGCAGCCCCGCGCACGCTGTGACCACCAGTAACCGGAGTCGTGAGGTGAAGAAGATGTGCGGGGGCAATGGCGGGTGGGTGATCCGGCTGTCGGGCCCCGGCCCGCTGCCGTACGGTTTCTGCAGATGAGAGGAACACGCCGCCCGCAGGGGACTGCGGGCGACGCCCGGTCGGCGCTTCCCCGGCTCCGATCTGGCCGTGCTCTCGCGCATGAAGCCGGAGCCCTCGGTTCCGGTCATCCTCACCGATCGGACGGCCGCCCGCCCCACACCCCCCGGGGCCGGCGGTTCACCGGTCACCCCGGCCGCCTCGGAACCACCCCCCCTGTTCCGGGGCGGCCGACCCCTGTCCGGGGTCCCTTCCGCTCTTCTCCGGTGCTCTGTGCGCTCGGCGCCCTCCTGCTGTTCGTCCTCCTGACGTGGCAGGTGGCGGCCCACGGCCCGGTGCGCGCGCTGGACGAGCGGCTGGGGCGCGCCATCGGCGGCAGCGCCTTCCCCACCGCCCCCGCCGAGTTCCTGGCCGACCTCGGCAACGCCTCCGTGGCGCTGCCGCTGCTCGCGCTCGCCGTGGCGTACGCCGCCTGGCGGGGTCGGCGCGCGGGGTGCGGACGCGCAGGAGCCGAGAACGGCCGTACGGGCCTCGGCCCGGGCGAAGGACGCGCGGAGCCAAGCGGTGGTGGCGGGGCGGGCCCATCCAAGGAACAGAGCCGCACCGCCCGCTGGTGGCTGCCGCCTCTCGCCGCCGCCCTGGTCATGGGCGCCGTGCCCGCCCTCGTCGTCCCGCTCAAGACCTGGCTGGCGCGGCCGGGTCCGCCGGTGATGGTGGCCGCCGGCGTGCCGGACGGCTTCTATCCGTCCGGTCACGCGGCCACCGCCGCCGTCGCGTACGGGGCGGTGGCCCTGCTGGTGGTCCGGTGGCACCCGCGCGCCCGGTGGCCGGTGGCGCTCGTGGTCGGGATGGGCAACCTGGCGGTCGGTTTCGGTCTGGTGCGGCGCGGCTATCACTGGCCGGCGGACGTGGCCGCCAGTTGGTGCCTGGCGGTGGTGCTGCTGGCGGCCTGGGTCCTGGTCTGCCGGACGTGGGCGCCGCGGACTCGGTTCGCCGACGGTACGGGGGCGCCCGGCGCTTGCCGTGATCAGTAGTGCCCCCTCCCGTCGCGCCTTCCTCAGCCGAAGGCGCGGGGAACGGGGCCCCCGCGGCACCATCCGGGCCGCCGCCCGGCTCCCCCTCCCGTCGCCCCCGGCCGCCGGCGGTGGCCCTCCCATCGCCCCCGCCCGTCAGCGGCGTTCGTCCCACCGACCCCGGGCAAGAAAGGCGGCGGCCTCGTGCATCGCCGACTCCAGGACCACGGGATCGGTGAGCCGCCCCGTACCGTCCGGCGGCACCACCCAGCGGACGCCACCGGTGACGCGGCCCGGGTAGGGCACCACGATCCAGGTGCCGCGTCCCGCGCCGCGCACCCCGGTGCCGATCCAGCGCGCGGTCGTGCCGGCCGGTACGAAGAACCCCATCCGCGCGTCACCGAAGTCGGCCAGCACCGGGCCGGGCCGGTCCGCCACGCGGCCCAGCACGTCCAGCGTCGGGTAGCCGAGCTCGCCCGGCAGGATCAGTACGTCCCACCCCACCCCGGCCGGCAGGAGAGCGACTCCCAGCCGGTTGCGCTCCCACTCCCACCGGCAGGCCCGCGGGTCCGGCGCCACCGAAACCAGCCATTCCACCGCACTACGGGCGGCTGCCCCGTCCATGTCCCCTCGTTTCCCCGGCCCGCCTCCGGACCGGTGTCGTGAGGAAGACCGCGGGGGTGCGACATCCTTACGCGGATCGCCGGACGGGCCGGGCGCACGGAGTGCGGACCCGGCCCGGGGCGGCGACCGGGCTCCCCTACGGCGCACGGCCCGGGACGCGTACGTACAGGAAGACGGTTACGTACGGGAGGACGGATACATACGGGAGGACGGATACATACGGAGCACCAAGAGGAGGAGCGCCAAAAGGAGGAGCACCAAAAGCGCTCCCCTCAGCTGTCGAACCCCAGCCCCGCCCGGTCCATCGCCTTCAGCCACAGGTTGCGCCGCCCGCCGCGCACGTCGGCCCGGGTCATCGACCACTGGGTGATGCCGATGCCCGCCCAGCGCAGTGGCTCGGGCGGGAAGGGCAGCGGCTTGGAGCGGACCATGTCCAGGGAGGTGCGTTCGGTGGGCTCGCCGGCGAGGAGGTCGAGCATCACCTCGGCCCCGAAGCGGGTGGCCCCCACGCCGAGCCCGGTGTAGCCCGCGGCGTAGGCGACCCGGCCGGCGTGCGCGGTGCCGAAGAAGGCCGCGAAGCGGGCGCAGGTGTCGATGGCGCCGCCCCAGGCGTGCGTGAAGCGCAGGCCCTCCAGTTGGGGGAAGCAGCGGAAGAAGTGGCGGGCGAGCTTCTCGTAGGTGGCCGGGTGGTGGTCGTACTCGGCGCGCACCCCGCCGCCGTAGCGGTAGACGACGTCGTAGCCGCCCCACAGGATGCGGTGGTCGTCGGTGATGCGGAAGTAGTGGAAGTGGTTGTTGCTGTCGCCCAGGCCCTGGCGGTTGCGCCAGCCGATGGCGGCGAGTTGTTCGGCGTTGAGCGGCTCGGTCATCAGCGCGTGGTCGTAGACGGGGACGATGTACGGGCGGATGCGGCGCACCAGGGAGGGGAAGGCGTTGGTGCCGAGCGCGACGTGGCGGGCGAAGACGCGGCCGTAGGAGGTGCGGACCATCATGCCGAGGCCGTCGGCGGCCATGCCGGTGGCGCGGGTGCGTTCGTAGATCCGGACGCCGAGGTCCTGGCAGGCGCGCTTGAGGCCCCAGGCGAGGCGGGCGGGGTGGAGCATGGCGACGCCGGTGCGGTCCCAGAGTCCGGCGAGGAAGGTGGGCGAGTCGACTTCGGCGCGCAGCGCGTCGCGGTCCAGGAAGGCGTAGCGGTCCAGGCCCAGGCGTTCGGCGTCGCGGGCGGTCTCCTGGAGTTCGGCGATCTGGTGGGGTTCGGTGGCGATGTCGATCTCGCCGGTGCGTTCGAAGGAGCAGTCGATCTTGTAGCGGGCTATCGCGTCCTCGATGGCGGCGAGGTTGCGCATGCCCAGTTCTTCGAGCTTGGCGAGTTCGTGCGGCCAGCGGGCGAGGCCGTTGCCCAGGCCGTGGGTGAGGGAGGCGGCGCAGAAGCCGCCGTTGCGGCCGGACGCGGCCCAGCCGACTTCCTGGCCCTCGATCAGGACGACGTCGCGGGCGGGGTCGCGTTCCTTGGCGATCAGTGCGGTCCACAGCCCCGAGTAGCCGCCGCCGACGACGAGCAGGTCGCACTGCTCGTCGCCGACGAGGGCGGGGAGGGCGGCCGGACGGTCCTCGTCGTCCAGCCAGAAGGGGGCGGGGGAGGCGTCCGCGAGGGCACGGACGGGGTTGGTCATGGCAGCTCGTGCCATGGTTCTCAGCTCCTCTTGCGGCGTTTGCCGGCCAGTTGGCCGACCAGTACGCAGAGCACGGCGATCAGGAACATCGCCGTTCCGATGACATTGATTTGAACGGGTGTGCCCCTCTGTGCCGATCCCCAGACGAACATGGGGAAGGTCACGGTGGAGCCGGCGTTGAAGTTCGTGATGATGAAGTCGTCGAAGGAGAGTGCGAAGGAGAGCAGCGCGCCGGCCGCGATGCCCGGCGCGGCGATCGGCAGCGTCACCCGGAGGAACGTCTGCAGGGGGGTGGCGTACAGGTCCTGCGCGGCCTGTTCCAGCCGGGGGTCCATGCTCATGACCCGGGCCTTGACCGCCGTCACGACGAAGCTCAGGCAGAACATGACGTGCGCGATCAGGATCGTCCAGAAGCCGAACCGCATCCCCATGTTGAGGAACAGGGTCGCCAGCGACGCGGCCATGACGACCTCCGGCATGGCCATCGGCAGGAAGATCAGGGTGTTGACGGCGGAGCGGGCGCGGAAGCGGTAGCGGGCCAGCGCGAAGGCGATCATCGTCCCGAGGACGGTGGAGCCCAGCGTCGCCCACAGGGCGATGCGCAGGCTCAGGCCGAGCGAGCCGCACAGGTCGGCGACGCCGCACGGGTCGGTCCAGGCGTCGGTGGAGAAGCGCTGCCACGCGTAGTTGAACCG
The DNA here is from genome assembly GCF_040611095.1 of Streptomyces sp. NPDC003077. Classification (NCBI taxonomy): domain Bacteria; kingdom Bacillati; phylum Actinomycetota; class Actinomycetes; order Kitasatosporales; family Streptomycetaceae; genus Streptomyces; species Streptomyces sp. NPDC003077. The sequence goes on from NZ_JBEXNM010000033.1 coordinate 13,288, forward strand.
CCCGTTGGGCTTGTTGAACGAGAAGACCAGCACGACGAGGTTGGGCAGCAGCAGGTACGCGAGCGTGCACAGGCCCGCGATCGTGACGAGGTGGCGGCGGAGCCATCGCAGGGGAGCCATCAGACCAGGTCCTCCGTCCCGGACTTGCGCAGGTAGACGGTGACCATGACGAGGATCGCGGCCATGAGGATGAAGGAGAGCGCGGCGGCCGTCGGGTAGTCCAGGACCCGCAGGAACTGGGACTGGATGACGTTGCCGATCATCTTCTGGTCCGTGGAGCCCAGCAGCTCGGCGTTGATGTAGTCGCCCGCCGCCGGGATGAACGTCAGCAGCGTGCCCGCGACCACGCCCGGCATGGACAGCGGGAAGGTGACCTTGCGGAAGGTGGTCACCGGCCGGGCGTACAGGTCGCCCGCCGCCTCGTGGAGCCGCGGGTCGATGCGCTCCAGGGAGGTGTAGAGCGGCAGCACCATGAAGGGCAGGAAGTTGTACGTCAGCCCGCAGACCACCGCGAGCGGGGTGGCCAGCAGCCGGTGGCCCTCGGTCAGCCCGAGCCGGCTGGTCACGTCCAGTACGTGCAGGTGGTCGAGCAGGCCGACGACCGGTCCGCCGTCGGCCAGGATCGTCTTCCAGGCGAGCGTGCGGATCAGGAAGCTGGTGAAGAACGGCGCGATGACGAGCACCATCACCAGGTGGCGCCAGCGTCCGGCCTTGAAGGCGATCAGGTACGCGAGCGGGTAGCCGAGTGCCAGGCACAGCACGGTGGCGACGGCGGCGTAGCCCACGGAGCGCAGGAACTGCGGCCAGTAGGTGCCCAGCGCGTCCCAGTAGGTCGCGAAGTGCCAGGTGACCGTGAAGCCCTCTTCGAGGGAGCCGGTCTGCACCGAGGTCGAGGCCTGGTAGACCAGCGGCGCCGCGAAGAAGACCAGCAGCCACAGGATGCCGGGCAGCAGCAGCCAGTAGGGCACCAGGCGCTTGCGGCGGCCGGGGCCCCGGGAGCGGACCGCGCCCTCGGGCGGGGCGGGTGGCGTCTCGGTGGTGCTCACGCCGCCTCCTCGTCGGTGTCCGCGCCGGCGTCGATGTCCTGGTCCGCGTCCAGGGCGAAGGTGTGCTCGGGGTCCCAGTGCAGGACCACCTCGGCGCCGGGCACCAGCCGCGCGTCGCGCCGCACGTTCTGCTCGTAGGCGGAGAGCCGGCCGATGCCGGGCGCCTCGATGACGTACTGCGTGGAGACCCCGATGAAGCTCGCGTCCCGGATCCGGCCGGTCACGCGGTTGTGCCCCTCGGCCACCGATCCGGCGTCCTCGACCGGGACCAGCGCCATCTTCTCCGGGCGCACGCCCGCCAGCACCGTGTCGCCCTCGCGGACGGCGGGGACGCAGCGGCGGACGGGCAGCCGCAGCGTGGCCGCGCCCGCCTTGACCACCAGCGTGTCGCCGGAGGCCGTGAGGACCCCCGCCTCGATGAGGTTGGAGGTGCCCAGGAAGTTGGCGACGAAGGTGGTGGCCGGGTTCTCGTACAGGTCGGCGGGGGCGCCGAGCTGCTCGACCCGGCCGCCGTTCATCACGGCCACGGTGTCGGCCATCGTCATGGCCTCCTCCTGGTCGTGCGTGACGTGCACGAAGGTGATGCCGACCTCCGTCTGGATGCGCTTGAGCTCCAGCTGCATCTGGCGGCGCAGCTTGAGGTCGAGGGCGCCCAGCGGCTCGTCCAGGAGCAGCACCTGCGGGTGGTTGATCAGCGCGCGGGCCACCGCGACCCGCTGCTGCTGCCCGCCGGAGAGCTGCTGCGGCTTGCGGCGCGCCATCGGGCCGAGCTGGACGAGGTCGAGCATCTCCTCGACCTGCTTCCTGACGGACTTGATGCCGCGGCGGCGCAGCCCGAAGGCGACGTTCTCGAAGATGTCCAGGTGCGGGAAGAGCGCGTAGTTCTGGAAGACGGTGTTGACCGGGCGCTTGTAGGGCGGCAGGGCGGTAACGTCCTTGCCGGCCAGTTCGACGGTGCCGGTGGTGGGGTCCTCCAGACCGGCGATCATGCGCAGGGTGGTGGTCTTGCCGCAGCCGGAGGCGCCCAGCAGGGCGAAGAAGGAGCCCGCGGGGACGGTGAGGTCGAGCGGGTGGACGGCGGTGAACGCGCCGTAGGTCTTGCTGATCCCGGTGAGGCGGACGTCGCCTCCGGTGGTCTGCGTCATCAGTGGGGTCCCGGGGTTGGAAACGGAAAGCTGGGGGTGGGGTGCGCGGGCGGGGTGCCCCTGAGGAGAGGCGCCGGCGGGGACGGAGGCCCGGTGCGGGCGGATGGTGGCGGTGCGTTCGGGGTACGGGATCCGCTGCTGGGGAGACGGGACCGGACGCGGCGGGCGCGGTGCGGGACGCGGCGCCGCCGGGCCGCGGCCGACCGGTCGCCGACGGTCGGCCGGGATCGGCCGTCGGTCGGCTGCGGTCGACCGGGATCGGCCGTCGGTCGGCTGCGGTCGACCGGGATCGGCCGTCGGTCAGCCGCGGTCGGCGCGGTCCGCGAAGACCGTGCGGTGCCAGTCCTTCCTCGCGACCGCCGTGTTGTCGTACATGACGTGCTTGACCTGCGTGTACTCCTCGAAGGAGTAGGCGGACATGTCCTTGCCGAAGCCGGAGGCCCGGTACCCGCCGTGCGGCATCTCGCTGATGATCGGGATGTGGTCGTTGACCCAGACGCAGCCGGCCTTGATCTCGCGGGTGGCGCGGCCCGCCCGGTAGACGTCCCGGCTCCAGGCGGAGGCCGCCAGCCCGTAGGGGGTGTCGTTGGCCAGCGCGATGCCCTCGTCGTCGCCGTCGAACGGCAGCACCACCAGCACCGGGCCGAAGACCTCGGACCGGACGATCTCGCTGTCCTGCGGGGCGCCGGTGATCAGGGTGGGGCGGTAGTACGCGCCCTTGGCCAGCTCGCCCTGCGGGGCGTCGCCGCCGGTGACCACGGTCGCGTAGGACCGGGCACGGTCGACGAAACCGGCCACCCGGTCGCGCTGGGCGTGCGAGACCAGCGGGCCGAGGTCGGTCGCCGGATCGAACGGGTCGCCGAGCCGGACGGCCGCCATCAGGTCGGCGACGCCTGCGACGAACGCGTCGAACAGCGGGCGCTGCACATAGGCGCGGGTCGCGGCGGTGCAGTCCTGGCCGCTGTTGATCAGGGCGCCGGCCACCGCGCCGTGCACCGCCGCCTCCAGGTCGGCGTCGTCGAAGACGACGAACGGCGCCTTGCCGCCCAGCTCCAGGTGGAGCCGCTTGACGGTGGCGGTGGCGAGTTCGGCGACCCGCTTGCCGACGCCGGTGGAGCCGGTGAAGGAGGTCATCGCCACGTCGGGGTGCGCCACCAGGTGCTCGCCCGCGTCCCGGCCCGCCCCGGAGACGACGTTGATCACGCCGTCCGGTATGCCCGCCTCCTGGGCGGCCTGGGCGAACATCAGGGAGGTCAGCGGGGTGAGCTCGGCGGGCTTGAGCACGATGGTGTTGCCCGCGGCGACGGCCGGCAGCACCTTCCAGGCCGCCATCTGGAGCGGGTAGTTCCACGGCGCGATGGACCCGACGACGCCGATCGGCTCGCGGCGCACGTACGAGGTGTGGTCGCCGCTGTACTCGCCGGCCGCCTTGCCCTCCAGGTGCCGGGCCGCGCCCGCGAAGAACGCGGTGTTGTCCACGGTGCCCGGCACGTCGAACTCGGTGCTGAGCCGCAGCGGCTTGCCGCACTGCAGGGACTCGGCGTACGCGAACTCGCCGGCCCGCTCGGCGAGGACGGCGGCGAACCGGTGCAGCGCGTCGGAGCGCTCGCCGGGGGTGGCCCCGGCCCACTCGGGGAAGGCGCGCCCGGCCGCCGCGACCGCCGCGTCCACGTCCCGTGTCCCGGCCAGTTCATAGCGGTGCACCGGCTCGCCGGTCGCCGGGTCGACGACCTCGAAGGTGCGGCCGGAACCACCGGGGCGGAGGGCGCCGCCGATGAATTGCGCACCCGGGGCGAACCGTTCCGTCACATCGAACCGCTGATTCATGGTGCTCTCCTCCGCCGGGGCGCCAGGCGTCCGGCCCACTGCGCGGCACTGCCTGGCGTAGCTCTATCCGGAATCGATGGCCGATGTTGACAGAGGTGTCTGCCCCCAACAAGTGATTCCGTTGTTGCCTTTTGGTTACGCAACGAATTCTGCGATTTCCGCCACCCACGCCCCCGACACGTTGTCAGTGCTCGCTGACAGAATCCCGGCATGATGCATGACCACACGGGGATCGCGGAAAACGCGAGGCAGGGCGCGGCGGTGGACGGTCCGCGCTCGGTGGCGGAGCTGATCGCGGCGACCGCTGCCGGACAAAAATACAAGTATGTCTACTTCTGGGGCCACAGGCCCCGACGGGACGGCACCCTCGGCCCGAGTTGCTTCAGCCAGTGGTGGCCGTCCCCCTTCACGGTCGGCGGCGTCCGGTACGCCACCGCCGAGCACTGGATGATGGCCTGCAAGGCCCGGCTGTTCCAGGACGCGGAGGCGGAGCGGAAGGTGCTCGCCGCCGGTCACCCGAAGCAGGCCAAGGACGCCGGACGCACGGTCCGCGGCTTCGACGAGGAACGCTGGCGGGCCCACCGCTTCGCCTTCGTCACCGAGGGCAGCGTGCACAAATTCGGCCAGGACGCCGCGCTGCGCGACTTCCTGCTCGGCACGGGCTCCCGGGTGCTGGTGGAGGCCAGCCCACTGGACCGCATATGGGGCATCGGCCTCGCCGCCGACGACGAGCGCGCCGCGGCCCCCTCCCGCTGGCGCGGCGAGAACCTCCTCGGCTTCGCCTTGATGGAGGCCCGGCAGCGGCTGGGGTGAGCGCGGGGCCGGTCGTCGGCCCGCTCACCGCCCGGGCGCGCCGGACTCGCGCGGACCAGCGGGTCGCCGCACCCGCGTTCCGGGGCGGTGTGCGCACCGCCCGGGCGTGCCCGCCGGCCCGGAGCGGCGTGCTCACCGCCCGGTCGGCGGCGACAGGCGGGACACGAAGACCGGGGGCAGATCGGGTCGCGGGGCGGCGTTGTAGGTGTCCGAGTGATCCGACTGGTCAGGGCCCGGATCGTCGTAGTCCGACACGAAGTCGCCGATCCTGACGACGAGTATCAGGACGCTCCCCACCACGGCGACCACTCCGAGGATCAGCCCGGCCAGCGCCATGCCGCCGTTGGTGGCCTGCCCCTTGCCCGCCTTGGCCCTGCCGATCCCACCGAAGACGATCGCGAGCACCCCCAGGAGGAAGCCGAGGAGAACGGTGGGGGCGAGGACGACCCCGATGATGCCGAGGACGAGCCCTCCGATGCCGTAGCCGTTCCCGTCCCGGGCCGGCAGCCAGGGGGGCGGATAGCCCATCGGCGCCGGATAGCCCCCATGGGCGGGTGGGTGCGCCGGATACCCGAAGGCACCGGCCGGGGCTCCGGCAGGGCCGGGGAAACCCGGCGCGGTCTGGCCGGGGGCGGGTCCGAGGGGGAAGTCCCCGGTGGCGTACGGGGCGGCGCCGTGCGGCGGCTGTCCCGGCCACGTCGTCCCTGGCTGCGGCGGGCGGCCGTACGCGGTGGGGGCGGCGGGGTTCCAAGGGGGCCCGGAAGTCGCGCCGGGCGTCCCGGATGCCCCGGGGGCCATCGGCGGTGGAGGCAGCGGGTGTTCGCCGGCGCCGGGCCGGTGGCCCGTGGCGGGCAAGCCGGTGCCGGGTATCGCGCCCGCCGGGTTGGCTATGTGGGAGCCGGGTGGGGGCGGGGTGGGTTGGTGGAGGGGGGCGAAGCCGGGGGTGGGGGCGGGGGGCGTGCTCGGCTTCGGGGCCGTTCCCGCGCTCGGCTCCGGAGAGGGAGTGGCGCTCAGCTCTGTGCCCGGCTCCGGGGCCGCGTTCGGTTGGGTGCCCGGCTCCGATTCCGGCTCCGGCTCCGTGCCCGCGCTCGGTTCGGTGCTCGGCTCCGTGCCCGTGCTCGGCGTCGGGTGCGCGTCGGCGGTCGGTTCCATGCCCGCCTTCGGCTCCCCGTCGGCGCTCGGCTCCGCCGCGGAACCCGCCTCCGGGGCCGTGCCCGCTGCCGCGTCAGGGCTCGGCTTCGTGTCAGGGCTCGACTTCGAGACCGGCTTCGGATCCCCGTCGGCGTCCGGCTCCGGCATCGGCCGCCCGTCAGCGTGCGGCTCGGAGGCCTGCTTCGGCTCCCCGCCGGGGCTCACCTCCGGAACCGCGTCAGGCTCCGCCTTCGCCCGCCCGCCATCGCTCGCCCCCGCATCGGCACGCGCCTCCGGGACCGGCTGCGGCTCCGCACCGGCACTCGCCTCCCGGACCGACTGCGGCTGCGGCTGCGGCTGCGGCTGCCCGTCAACGACCGACCGCACATCCCCACCCGGCCCCGTGACGGCACCCGTCCCACTCCAGGCGCCCGCCCCGCTCCGGGCCTCCGGCTGCTGCTCCCCCTGGACGACGACCGCCCGCTCGTCCGCCTGCTTGCGCTTCCACCAGCGCGCCGACGGCTTGGTCAGCGGCACCCTGTCTTCCGGCGGAGCCCACGGGTCACGCGGTTCGGGCTGCTGCTGACTGTCGGACATCACTCTCCCCATTCGCTGTCCCGTCATGCTAAGACCTGGCCCCACCGCGCACCCGCACGTGCATACGATGATCCCGTCATGCCGGGGCCACCGGCCCGATCCGTCCGCCCGACCTGGAGGGACCCTTGTCCGATCTCGATGCCTTCATCGCCGGGCTGCCGAAGGCGGAGTTGCACGTCCACCACGTCGGTTCGGCGTCGCCGCGGATCGTGGCCGCGCTGGCGGCCCGGCACCCTGACTCGGCGGTGCCCACCGACCCCGAAGCGCTGGTCGACTACTTCACCTTCCGCGACTTCGCGCACTTCATCGAGGTCTACCTCTCCGTCGTGGACCTGATCCGGGACGCCGAGGACGTGCGGCTGCTGACGTACGAGGTCGCCCGCGACATGGCCCGGCAGAACATCCGGTACGCCGAGCTGACCGTCACCCCGTACAGCTCCACCCGGCGCGGCATCCCGGACGTCGCCTTCGTCGAGGCCATCGAGGACGCGCGCAAGGCGGCGGAGACGGAACTCGGCGTCGTGCTGCGCTGGTGCTTCGACATTCCGGGCGAGGCCGGGCTGACCTCGGCCGAGGAGACCGCCCGGATCGCGTGCGACCTGCGGCCGGAGGGCCTGGTGTCGTTCGGGCTCGGCGGCCCGGAGATCGGCGTCCCGCGCCCGCAGTTCAAGCCGTACTTCGACCGGGCCATCGCCGCCGGGCTGCACTCCGTGCCGCACGCCGGCGAGACCACCGGCCCGGAGACCATCTGGGACGCCCTGGTGGCCCTGCGCGCCGAGCGCATCGGCCACGGCACCAGCGCCGTCCAGGACCCGAAGCTGCTGGCCCACCTCGCCGAGCACCGCATCCCGCTGGAGGTCTGCCCGACCTCCAACATCGCCACCCGGGCCGTGCGCACCCTTGAGGAGCACCCGCTCAAGGAGATGGTCGACGCGGGCGTCCTCGTCACGATCAACAGCGACGACCCCCCGATGTTCGGCACCGACCTCTGCCTCGAATACGGCGTGGCCGCGCGGCTGCTGGATCTGGACGCGGCCGGGGTCGCCGCGCTCGCCAAGAACGCCGTCACCGCCTCGTTCCTGGACGAAACCGGCAAGGCGAGGCTCACCGCCGAGATCGACGCCTACACCGCCGCGTGGCAGCGCTAGCGCCCCTTGACCGTCGCCCATCGCGGTGACCCGCAACCTCAAGCCCGCCCCACCCGCGCCCATGGACGGCGCCCCACAAAACCAAGCCCGTCCGGCGATTGAGGACAACGCCCCCGGCGTTCACCGGTACCAAAAAATCACCCGCCACCCGCCCAAGAGCCCGCACGCGCGCTCACCGGGGTGTCCTCAATCGCCGGACGGGCTGGCGGGCTCGGCCCCCAAGCACCCCCGACTGTCCTCAATCGCCGGACGGGCTGAGGGTGACGGTCTCGGCCCGAAGGTGCGGGCGCCGTGCGGGAACCTTGACGGCGAAACCGCGGCTCGTCGCCACACCCGTCACGGCGCCCACAAGCACGCCGAGCACCGCGACCACGCCGAGCACAACGAGCACGGCGCCCCCGCCCTCACCCCCTCGCCAACCACCGCCCCACCCCGTGCGACACCACCATCGCCGCCCCCGCCGCGGCGAGCCCGCCCACGGCACCCCGTGCGGTCGTCGGACGCAGAACCCCGGCGCGCCGCAACCGGGCGCGGGCCCACAGGGCGAAGGGGATGACGACGACCGGCGAGGTGGCGGAGCCGGGGGTGTAACCGCGCACGGCCGCGGCCTGGGCGAGGTGCATCAGGCCGTGCAGCCCGAAGCCGTCCAGCGCCCCTTGGAAGAGGGCCGACCGGCCGCCCGTACGGTGCCCGTGCGCCGCGGCGGCGGCCACGATCACGCCCATCACGGCCACCGCGTAGCCGAACTCGCGCTCGTCCACGTCCTCCAGCACCCGCCACACCCGTTCCGGCACGTCCGGGAACCGCTCCCGCAGCGCGGGCAGGTGCGCCCGGAGCCAGCGGGGCCCGCACGCCACCTCCTCCGCGTCGTGCAGCGCCCACGCGGCGAGCAGTCCGTACGTGACGGCGGGCCCGATCGCCCGCGCGCCGCCGTCCGGTTCCGCGACCGCCGACGCGCCCCTACGGGTTTCCCCACGGATTCCTCCGACGCGCTTCGCCCTCATGCGGGCGAGTCTGGCAGGGCACCCGGCACGGCCCGCGCCCGGCCCCCGCCCCGCCGCGTCGCCTTCACAGCCCGACGACGGAGTTCCACTCCTTCGCGAAGGCCGTCCGCTCCTTGGGCGTGATGTCCCGGGTCGTCGCCAGCCGCTCGCGCATCGTGTCGTCGGGGAAGATCAGCGGGTTCTCGGCCAGTTCGGCGCGCTCCTTGTCCTTGGAGGCGGCGAGGATGTCGCGGGCGGCGGGGACGGGGCAGACGTAGTTGACCCAGGCCGCCAGGTCCGCGGCCACCTCGGGCCGGTAGTAGTGGTCGATGAGCTGCTCGGCGTTGCGCTTGTGGGCCGCGAGGTTGGGAATCATCAGGCTCTCGGCCCACAGTTCCGCGCCCTCCTCGGGCACCACGAACTCGATGTCGGGGTTGTCCGCGCGGAGCTGGATGACGTCGCCCGAGTACGCCTGGGCGGCGAGCACGTCGCCCGACGACAGGTCCTTGATGTAGTCGTTGCCGGTGAACCGGCGGATGTGCTTCTTGCCGACGAGGCTCCGCAGCTGCTTGATCAGCTTCTCGAAGTCGTCCTCGGTCCAGCGGGTGATGTCCGCGCCGTTGCCCTGCATGAGCATCCCGAAGGCCTCGTCCAGCCCGGCGAACAGCGTGACCCGGCCGCGCAGGTCGTCCCGCCACAGGTCGGAGGTGTGCCGGATCTCCCGGCCGAGCTTGCGGCGGTTGTAGGCGATGCCGGTGATGCCCGACTGCCAGGGGACGGAGTGCCGGCGGCCCGGGTCGAAGTGCGGGGTGCGCAGCAGCGGGTCCAGGTTGCGGGCGACGTGGGGCTGGGCCGCCCGGTCCATTTCCTGGACCCAGCCCAGCCGCACGTAGCGAGCGCCCATCCAGTCGCTGATGACGATCAGGTCGCGCCCGGTCGGCTGGTGGTTCATCAGCGAGGGGCTGATCTTGCCGAAGAACTCGTCGTTGTCGTTGATCTCCTCGGTGTACGTCACCGATATCCCGGTGCGTTTCTCGAACGCCTCCAGGGTCGGGCGCCGCCGGGGATCGTCGTCGTCGACGTCGATGTACAGCGGCCAGTTGGCGAACGTCAGCCGGCGCTCGCGGCCGGAGCGGTCCCGGGCACCGCGGTCCGCCGGTGCCACGTACGCCGCGGGCACCCCGCAACCGGCCACGGAGACGAGCGCTCCGGCCGTCGAGATGCCGCCCATGCCGCGCAGCAGCGCGCGCCGTGAAAGTTCTGCCATGCACAGCACTCTCACGTGTCACGGCCGGGAACGGCAAGCGACAGACCGTCAGCCCGCCGGGCCCCGCCCGCGACGGTGTGTCGAGGACCACATCGGGACGAACCGGAGCCGGCCCCGCGCCCCACGCCCCACGCATGAAAAACCGGGGCGGACGCGCCTGCGCGCACCCGCCCCGGCCCGGAACAGCGCCGTCGCCCCGGCGCCCCCGGTCTCGAACCGACGAGGTCGGAGCTCAGCCCCACCAGGCCGGACCCCAGCCCGACGAGCCCAGACCTCGGTCCGACGAGGTCAGCCCTCAGCCCAACCAGGCCGGACCCCAGCCCGACGAGATCAGCCCTCGGTCCGACAAGACCACCCTCAGTCCAGCGACGTCATGACGTGCTTGACCCGCGTGTAGTCCTCGAAGCCGTAGCCCGACAGGTCCTTGCCGTAGCCGGACTTCTTGAAGCCGCCGTGCGGCATCTCGGCGACGAGCGGGATGTGGGTGTTGATCCACACGCAGCCGAAGTCGAGCTTCTTGGACATCCGCATGGCGCGGGCGTGGTCCTTGGTCCACACCGAGGACGCCAGCGCGTACTCGACGCCGTTGGCCCACTCCACGGCCTGGTCCTCGTCCCGGAAGGACTGGACGGTGATGACCGGGCCGAAGACCTCGCGCTGGACGATCTCGTCGTCCTGCTTGAGGCCGGAGACGACGGTCGGGGCGAAGAAGTAGCCCTTCTCCCCCACCCGGTGGCCGCCGGCCTCGATCTTGGCGTGCGCGGGCAGGCCGTCGATGAAGCGCTGGACCTGGGCGAGCTGGTTGGCGTTGTTCAGCGGCCCGTAGAGCACGTCCTCGTCGTCCGCCGCGCCGGTCTTGGTGTCGGCGGCGGCCTTGGCGAGCGCGGTCACGAACTCGTCGTGGATCGCCTCGTGGACGAGCACCCGGGTCGCGGCCGTACAGTCCTGGCCGGCGTTGAAGTAGCCCGCCATGGCGATGTCGCCGACGGCCTTGGCGATGTCGGTGTCCTCGAAGACCACGACCGGCGCCTTGCCGCCGAGCTCCAGGTGGACCCGCTTGAGGTCCTTGGAGGCGGACTCGGCGACCTGCATGCCGGCCCGCACGGAGCCGGTGATCGAGGCCATCGCGGGGACGGGGTGCTCGACCATGAGGCGGCCGGTGTCGCGGTCGCCGCACACGACGTTGAAGACGCCGCGCGGGTGGCCCAGCTCGTCCAGCACGCCGCCGATGATCTCGGCGAGCAGGATGGTGGAGACGGGCGTGGTGTCCGAGGGCTTGAGGACGACCGTGTTGCCCGCGGCGAGCGCCGGGGCGAACTTCCACACGGCCATCATCATCGGGTAGTTCCACGGCGCGACCTGCGCGCACACCCCGATGGGCTCGCGGCGGATCATGGAGGTGAAGCCGTCCATGTACTCGCCGGCCGAGCGGCCCTCCAGCATCCGGGCGGCCCCCGCGAAGAAGCGGATCTGGTCCACCATCGGGGGGATCTCCTCGGAGCGCACCAGCGCGAGGGGCTTGCCGCAGTTCCGGGACTCGGCGGCGATCAGCTCCTCGGCGCGCTCCTCGATCCGGTCGGCGATCTTCAGCAGCACCTTCTGGCGCTCGCCCGGGACGAGGTCGCGCCAAGCGGGGAACGCGGCCTCGGCGGCGGCCATCGCGGCGTCCACGTCCGCGGCGGCGGACAGCGGGGCCGTGGCGTACGCCTCGCCCGTCGCCGGGTCGACGACCTCGGTGGTCCGTCCGTCGGCGGCGTCCCGGAACTCCCCGGCGATGTAGTTGCGGAGCTTGCGCAGCCGCCCCTGCTCAGTGGTCACTGTGCGACCCCTCCTGTCAGATGTCCGGTGGGTGAGACACCCACCCTAGCCAGGGGGGCGACGCTTTCAACATACCCACCAGCCACCAACAACGGAATCAGTAGCTCACGAGACATGAGACAACTGATTTCATCGATTCGGGCTTGCCAGACCGACGACCCTCGTGCACAGTGAGGGACGTGGCCACTCGTGACAGAAACGGCACTCCGTCGATCGACTCCGTCTCCCTGGCGATCATCGAGCAGCTCCAGGAAGACGGCCGCCGTCCGTACGCCGCGATCGGCAAGGCCGTCGGCCTGTCCGAGGCGGCGGTGCGACAACGCGTACAGAAGCTGCTCGACCAAGGCGTGATGCAGATCGTCGCGGTCACCGACCCCCTCACGGTCGGACTGCGCCGGCAGGCGATGGTGGGCATCAACGTCGAAGGCGACCTCGACCCCGTGGCCGACGCCCTGACGGCCATGGAGGAGGTCGAGTACGTCGTCATGACCGCGGGATCCTTCGATCTCCTCATCGAGATCGTCTGCGAGGACGACGACCACCTGCTGCAAATGATCAACAAGCGGATCCGCACGCTGCCCGGCGTGCGCTCCACCGAGAGCTTCGTCTACCTCAAGCTCCGCAAGCAGACCTATACCTGGGGAACGAGATAGCAATGAGCGCCGACCTCTCCAAGACGGCGTACGACCACTTGTGGATGCATTTCACCCGCATGTCCTCGTACGCCGACGCCCCCGTGCCGACCATCGTGCGCGGCGAGGGCACGAACATCTACGACGACAAGGGCAAGCGCTACATCGACGGCCTCGCCGGCCTCTTCGTGGTCAACGCCGGCCACGGCCGCACCGAGCTCGCCGAGACCGCCTTCAAGCAGGCCCAGGAGCTGGCCTTCTTCCCGGTGTGGTCCTACGCCCACCCCAAGGCCGTCGAGCTGGCCGAGCGGCTGGCCGGGCACGCGCCCGGCGACCTGAACAAGGTCTTCTTCACCACCGGCGGCGGCGAGGCGGTCGAGACCGCCTGGAAGCTGGCCAAGCAGTACTTCAAGCTCACCGGCAAGCCCACCAAGCACAAGGTCATATCCCGCGCCGTGGCCTACCACGGCACCCCGCAGGGCGCCCTGTCCATCACCGGCCTGCCGGGCCTGAAGGCCCCCTTCGAGCCGCTGGTCCCGGGCGCGCACAAGGTGCCCAACACCAACATCTACCGGGCGCCGCTCTTCGGTGACGACCCGGAGGCGTTCGGCCGCTGGGCCGCCGACCAGATCGAGCAGCAGATCCTCTTCGAGGGCCCGGACACCGTCGCCGCCGTCTTCCTGGAGCCGGTGCAGAACGCCGGCGGCTGCTTCCCGCCGCCGCCCGGCTACTTCCAGCGGGTCCGCGAGATCTGCGACCGCCACGACGTGCTGCTCGTCTCCGACGAGGTCATCTGCGCCTTCGGGCGGCTGGGCACGATGTTCGCCTGCGACAAGTTCGACTACGTCCCGGACATGATCACCTGCGCCAAGGGCATGACCTCGGGCTACTCCCCCATCGGCGCCTGCGTCATCTCCGACCGCCTGGCCGAGCCGTTCTACCAGGGCGACAACACCTTCCTGCACGGCTACACCTTCGGCGGCCACCCGGTCTCCGCCGCCGTGGGCCTGGCCAACCTCGACATCTTCGAGCGCGAGAACCTCAACCAGCACGTGCTGGACAACGAGCAGGCCTTCCGCGGCACCCTGGAGAAGCTGCACGACCTGCCCATCGTCGGCGACGTGCGCGGCAACGGCTTCTTCTACGGCATCGAACTGGTCAAGGACAAGGACACCAAGGAGTCCTTCAACGCCGAGGAGACCGAGCGCGTCCTGTACGGCTTCCTGTCCAAGAAGCTGTACGAGAACGGCCTGTACTGCCGCGCCGACGACCGGGGCGACCCGGTCATCCAGCTCGCCCCGCCGCTGATCGCCGACCAGGCGGTCTTCGACGAGATCGAGCAGATCCTGCGCGCGACCCTCACGGAGGCGTGGACGAAGCTGTAGGACACGCGCCTGAGGGTGCGCGAGAGGCCCGGGGATCCTCCGGATGCGCCGCGGCCGTCGGTTACCGACTCCTCGTGCCCCCTTCAGGACCGCATACGAGCCACCTTTGACTCGGTGATGCACAACTGAACACCCAGCGGCCCAGGTTCACTAACATGCAGCCATATGAGTGAACCTGGGCCGTTGCGCGTGCCGAGCGCCGAAGGCCTCGGGCCGCCACTCCTTACCGTGCCAGTGACCGATACCCTGCATGGTCGTTCACCCGGACAGGGGAACGAGCGGACGCGAGCGAGCAAGAGGTGCGTAGATGGTGGCCCCGCCTGACAACGACGTTCTCTGGGCCCGCGGCCTGCACCACGCACACGGCACCACCCCCGCGCTGACCGGCGTCTCCCTCGGTGTGCGGGAGAGCGAGATCTTCGCCGTCAGCGGCCCGCGCGGCAGCGGCAAGACGACCCTCCTGCGGTGTCTGTCGGGTCAACTCGTGCCCACCCGCGGCGAGGTCTGGTTCAACAGCGCCCCCGTGCACACCCTCCCCGCCCGGCACCGCGAGCGGCTGCGCCTGGACCGCTTCGGCTGGATCGACACCGAACCCCGCCTCGTACCGGAATTGACGGCCTGGGAGAACGCCGCGCTCCCGCTCCTGCTGCGCGGCCTCGGCCACCGCGCCGCCCGGCGCACCGCCTGCGAGTGGCTGGAGCGCCTCGACGTCGGGCAGCACGCCCGCCGCCGCCCGGACCGGCTCGACCAGTCCCAGCGCCAGCGGATCGCCATCGCCCGGGCGCTCGCCCCCGGCCCCCAGGTGATCTTCGCGGACGACCCGGCCGCGCCGCTGCACAGCGCGGAGGGCTCCCAGGTGCTGCGCACCCTGGTCACCGCGGCCCGCTCGCACCGCATCGCCGTGGTCCTCGCCGGCCACGGCCCCGAGAACGCCGCGCTCGCGGACCGCACGCTCACCCTCCTGGACGGCCGCCAGTCCGGCGCCGTCCGCTCCGCCACCGACCCCGCCGACGAGGAAAGCAGGGAAGCGTGCTCGCTCTCCGCCTAGCCCGCGGTTCCCACCCCCTCGTCCTGCTGCGCCGCCTGTTCGTCGCCGCCGCCTCGGCCGGCACCGGCTTCCTGCTGCTGGCCGCCCTCGGCCACGCCACCGGCCACCCGTCCGAGACGACCGGCTCACTGGTGCGCCTCCTGTGGTGCGCGGCGCCGCTGGCGGCCACGGCGCAGCTCGCGGTGGCGGTGGCCCGCACGGACCCGGCGGCCCGCCCCCGGCGCGACATGACCGCCGCCGGGCTCGGCCCGGTCCGCCTGACGCTGCTCGCCGCCACGTCCACCGCCCTGTCCTGCGCGCTGGGCAGCCTCGTCGCCCTGTTCGCCTTCCTCCACCTGCGCGACGGCCTCTCCTGGCCCCGGATGCCGCTGGGCGGCACCGCCCCCGACGCCCTCAGCGCCGGCCACGCCCTGCCGCTCGGCGGCACGCTCGTCCTGCTGGCGGTCACGCCGGTCACGGCGGCGGCCTGCACGGCCCTGGGGCTGAGGCCGCGTCGGCGGGCGACGCGCGGCGCCGTTCGCGCGCGGACGACCGTGTCGGCTGCCGCGGGGGTGCCGGCGGTACGTGGTGGCGAGACGGGGGCCGCGACTGCGGACAAGGCCCCGGCTGTGCCCGCGGGGTCCGGATCCGCCGGGTCGGCCACTGCCGTCGCGGCGGCGGGTGCGGGGCGGGCGGCGGTGACGGCGCGGGTGGACGACGCTTCCGCCGCCGCTCCCGAGGAGGAGGCGGCTGCCGACGCCTCGGACGCGGCCGGCGGGCCCGCGGACGTACGGACGGACGAGATCCCGGCGCGGACGGACGAGATCCTGGCGGGGACGGACGAGGCCCCGGCGAGGACGGACGAGGTTCCGGTCCGGACGGACGAGGCCCCGGCACGGACAGACAAGATCCCCGTCCGGACGGACGAGCTCTCGGAGGGCTCGTCCGGCGACGCGGAGGCGACCTCCGGCCACGCGGCCCGCCCGGAAGACCCGTCGGCCGGCAAGCCACCCGGCGGACCGAAGCACGCACGGGCGCGCGGCGCCGGACGAGCGCCGGCCGGGCCCGGCATCGGCGCGCCCTGCGGCACCACGACGGTCCTCGGCCCCGCCCGGACGCCGGGCTCCGCCGTGGCCGCCGACCGGCGCGAGTCCCGCACCGCGCCCGCCGGGTTCCCCTGGGGCATCACCCTGACCGCCGTGGGCCTGGCCCTGGAGGCGTACGCCGGGCAGACGCCCACCCGCTCCGACGAGCCGCTCTCCGGCCACCTGCTCTCCCACCCGCCGGGCGTGCTGGTCGGCTGGGCGCTGGTCGCCGTGGGGCTGGTGATGGCCGGGCCGGGCCTGGTCCACCTGTGCGGGCGGCTGCTGTGCGCGGTCCGGCCGGGGGCGCTGCGCCTGCTGGCCGGGCGCGTGCTCCAGGAGGAGGCGCGGCGCATCGGCCGCCCCTTGGGGGTGCTGTGCGTGGTCGCCGCGGGCGCGTACGCGGCGGTGCGGGTCCACGAGACGGCCGGGACCCGCCCGCTCGGCCCGCTCACCGGCCTGGCCGCGGCCCTGGTGCTGGCCTGCGTCACCGCCAGCGCGCTCACCGCCGGGCTCGAAACCCGCACCGCCCGCACCCACACCACCGCGGCCCTCCGCCGACTCGGCGCGCCGCGTTCCCTGCTGTACCGCGCCGCCGTCCTGCGGGTGCTCGCCCTGCTGGTCGTGCTCGTCCCGCTGACCTGGGGTGTCGCGGTGCTGGTGACGCTGCCCCTGTCCCGCTGAGCCGAACGGGGCCGCGTCCCGTCCACCGTCCGCGGCCCGCGACCAACCGACGGCGCGATACCTCGTCCCGATGCCGCGCGCGTCACGGTTCGCGCGCGGAGGCAACTTCCGTCCTCATATGGACGTCTGGCAGGCCGAGGAGTGCGGAAAGGAACCCGCCCCCGGTGCGCGAACGGAGTTCTTGGTGATCATCGGCCTTCTGACGGCGGTGGCGGCGTCGGCCTGTTACGGCACGGGTTCGGTCCTGCAGGCGGTGGGGTCCCGCAAGTCCGCCCGGCGGGAGGCGGCGAACGCCGCCGGCGCCTCCGGCGTCACCCAGCACGGCGGACCCAGCCTGTCCTCGACCGCCAAGGCGGCGATGACCTGGGAGTTCATGGTCGGCACGGTGCTGGACTTCGTCGGCTTCGCACTGGGCGCGCTGGCCGCGCGGCTGCTGCCGCTGTTCCTGTCCCAGACCGTCATCAGCGCCAACCTGGTGATCACCGCAGTGCTGAGCATCAGACTGCTCGGCATCCGCCTCACCCGTCCCGAGTGGGCCTCGATCGCCGTCGTCTGCTCGGCGCTGGTGCTGCTGGCGACGGCCGCCGGCCCGGAGGGCAGCGGGCACACGCCGATCGCCTCGCACTGGTGGCTGCTGGTCGCCTCGATCGTGCTCATGGGCGGCGGCACCCTGATCGTCCGGCTGATGGGCGGGCGGGCCGCGATCCTCGCCGGTCTGCTGTCCGGGCTGGGGTTCGGCGCGCTGGGCGTGGGGGTGCGGGTGCTGAACGGCGTGGAGCCGTTCGACCTGCCGACGCTCCTGGCGGACCCCGCCCTGTACGCGATCCTGATCGCCGGCGTCGGCGGCATGTACCTGCACACGGTCGCGCTGCAGATCGGCTCGGTCAACGGCGCCACGGCCGCGCTGGTCGTGGGCGAGACGGTGGTGCCGGGCATCCTGGGCGTGCTGTGGCTGGGCGACTCCTCCCGGCCGGGGTTCGCGTGGATGGCCATCCTCGGGTTCATCGTGGCGGTGGCGGGCGCGGTCGCGGTGGCCTGGTTCGGCGAGCCGGAGGGCGGTACCGGCGACCGGCCGGAGGCCACCGGCGACAAGGCACCGGGCGACGCCCCGGCCACCGCGGAAGCCTCCACCCCGCAGTCCGCGAACCGTCCGGAACCGGCCTCCCCGGTCTCGTAAGCCGCACCGGACCCCGAGCCGCACCGATCCCGTAAGCCGCACCGGCTCCCCCGTACGCCTCCCCCGGTCCCATCCTCCGGGGGAGGCGTCCCCCTCTCAGCCCCCGGCCCCCAGCACCACCACGTCCTCCGCCGCGAACCCGGCCCCCACCCGCTCCCCCACCTCGGGGGCGTCCCGCAGCGCGCACGCCGCCTCCAGCGGGGGCCCCGCGTCGGGCCGGAGCAGCACGGAGACGTGGGTGCCCCGGAAGGTGCGGGCCGTCACGGTGCACGGCAGGCCGTCCCGCGGCGCGGTGAGCCGCACCCCCGCGGGCCGGACGAGCACGTCGCCCGGCCCGTCCGGGGAGCCCGCGGGCACCGGCAGCTTGCCCCAGGGGGTGTCGGCGGTCCCCGCGCGGACCGTCGCCGGCACGACGTTGTCGAAGCCCAGGAAGCGGGCGACGAACGCGTCGGCGGGCCGCTGCCAGACCTCCAGAGGCGTGCCGCTCTGCGCGATCCGGCCGTCCCGCATCACCACGACCCGGTCGGCCAGCGCGAACGCCTCGCCCTGGTCGTGGGTGACGGCGAGCACCGTCGTCCCCAGTTCGTCGAAGACCCGGCGCAGCTCGACCACCAGCCGTTCGCGCAGGCCCCGGTCGAGCTGGCCCAGCGGCTCGTCCAGCATCAGCAGCCGGGGCCGGGGGGCGAGCGCGCGGGCCAGCGCGACCCGCTGCTGCTCACCGCCGGACAGCGTCGTCACGGCGCGGCGCCGGGCGCCCGGCAGCCCGACGAGCTCCAGCAGCTCGTCCACCCTGCGGTCCCGCTCGGCGCGCGCGGTGCCCCGCATCCGCAGGCCGAAGGCGACGTTGCCGCCGACGTCCCGCTGCGGGAAGAGCTGGTGGTCCTGGAACATCAGGCCGACGCCGCGGCGGTGGGTCGGAACGTCCGACTGGTCCCGCCCGGCGAGGAAGACCTGGCCCGCGTCGGCCGGCTGCAGCCCCGCCACGACCCGCAGCAGCGTGGACTTGCCGCTGCCGCTCGGGCCCAGGACGCAGACGATCTCGTGCTCGGCGACGTCGAGGTCCACCCCGTCCAGCGCGGCCCGCCCGCCGAACCGGACACTCACCCCGGCCAGCCGCAGCGCGGTCCCCCGCACGTCCGCCCCGGCACCCGCGTCAGCCGCACCCGCGTCACCGGAAGCCGCCGTCGTCCCGCGACCGCCCGCCGACCCGTCACTCCCCGTACCCATTCAGAACTCCCCTGCCTGGTCGGCCGGCCGCAGGCGCTCCAGCACCAGCAGCGCGCCCGCGCACACCACCATCAAGATGACCGACAGCGCCATGGCCTGCCCGTAGTTCGCCTCCCCGGCGCGTCCCAGGAGGCGGGAGACCGCGACCGGGAGGGTGGGGTTGTCCGGCCGGGCGATGAAGACCGTCGCCCCGAACTCGCCGAGCGACACCGCGAAGGCGAACCCGGCCGCCACCAGCAGCGCCCGCCGCACCAGCGGCAGGTCGACCTCCCGCCACACCCGCCAGGGCGAGGCGCCCAGGACGGCCGCGGCCTGCCGCAGCCGTTCGTCCACCGCGCGCAGGACGGGCAGCATGGTCCGGACGACGAACGGCACGCCCACCAGCGCCTGCGCCAGCGGCACCAGCCACCAGGAGGAGCGCAGGTCCAGCGGCGGCTCGTCCAGCGTGATCAGGAAGCCGAAGCCGACGGTCACCGCGGACACCCCGAGCGGCAGCATCAGCAGCGCGTCGAAGCCGCGCAGCAGCCGGCCGCCGTCCCGGCGGGCCAGCGCCGCCGCCGCCAGTCCGCCGACCACCAGGGCGATCGCCGTGGCCGCCGCCCCGTAGGACAGCGAGGTCAGCACCGCGTTCAGGGGCGCCCCGGAGAAGGTGCCGTTCGCGTCGGTGGAGGTCAGCGCCCGGTAGAAGGCCAGGGTGTGGCCGCCCTCCCCGGCGAAGGAGCGTTCCACCAGGACGAGCAGCGGCAGCACCAGAAGGACGGCGACGAGCAGCAGCGTCCCCCACAGCAGCGCCCACTGCCCGGTGCCCCGCGGCCGGCGGGCGGTGCGGGCCGGGTCGACGAGGGTGAGCGCCGTCTCGCGGCGGCGCACCGTCCAGGCGTGCAGGCCCAGCAGCGCGAGCACCGCGGCGAACTGGAGGAGGGTGAGCACCGCCGCCGTCGGCAGGTCCAGGAAGTCGGCGGTCTGCCGGTAGATCTCCACCTCCAGGGTGGAGAACCTCGGGCCGCCCAGGATCTGCACCACCCCGAAGGAGGTGAAGGTGAACAGGAACACCATCAGGGCCGCCGCCGCGACGGCCGGCCCGAGGGCGGGCAGCGTCACCCGCCGCCAGGCCGCGAACCGCCCGGCGCCCAGCACCCGCGCCGCCTCTTCCTGGCGCGGGTCGAGCTGGGCCCACAGTCCGCCGACGGTGCGGATGACGACGGCGTAGTTGAAGAAGACGTGCGCGAGCAGGATCGCCCACACCGAGGTGTCCAGCCGCACCCCCCACAGCTCGTCCAGCACCCCGCCGCGCCCGAGCAGCGCCAGGAACGCCGACCCGGCCACCACGGTCGGCAGCACGAACGGCACGGTCACCACGGCCCGCAGCAGTTGCTTGCCCCGGAAATCGAAGCGCGCGAAGACGTACGCGCCGGGGAGCGCGAGCAGGAGCGTGAGCCCCGTCGAGGCCGCCGCCTGCCACAGGGTGAACCACAGGACGTGCAGCACGTCCGGGTCGGTCAGCACCTCCCCGGCCCGCGCGAACTGCCAGTTCCCGCCGTCCTTCAGGCCGCGCCCGACGATGGCCGCGACCGGGTAGGCGAAGAAGACCCCGAAGAAGACGAGCGGCACCACCAGCAGTCCCAGCCGCACGGCCGCGGACCGCCCCCGGCGCCGCCCCGACGCCTTCCTTCTTCGGGATACCGCTACTTCAGAACGAGGGAAGACCACTGCTTGATCCACTGCTCACGGTGCTCGGCGATGTCCTGCGGCGGCACCGTCTCCGGCCGCTCGACCTTCTCCCCGTACTTCGTGAACAGCTCCGGCACCTCGGCGTCCGTCCGCACCGGGTTGACGAACATCTTCAGCGGCACGTCCTCCTGGAACGCCTTGCCCACCAGGAAGTCCAGCAGCGCCTTGCCGCCCTTCTCGTTCCGCGCGCCCTTCAGGAGGCCCGCGAACTCGATCTGCCTAAAGCACGTTCCGGTGGCCACACCGGTGGGCGCCTCCTTGGGGGCGGGCTTCTTGCCCAGCACCTCGACGGGCGGGCTGGAGGCGTAGGAGACCACCAGAGGCTTGTCGCCCTTGCCGCGGCCGGCGCCCGATCCGGAGAACCGGTCGTTGTAGGCCTGCTCCCAGCCGTCGACCACCTCGACGCCGTTGGCCTTGAGCTTCTTCCAGTAGTCCTGCCAGCCGTCCTCGCCGAACGCGCCGATGCTGCCGAGCTGGAAGGCGAGCCCCGGCGAGGAGGTCGCCGGATTCTCGGTGACGAGCAGGTCCTTGTACTGGGGCTTGACGAGATCGGCGAAGGTCTTCGGCGGCGCGATCCTGTGCTCGGCGAAGTAGGCGCGGTCGTAGTTGACGCAGGTGTCGCCGTAGTCGACGGGCGTCACCCGGTGCTCGTCCTTGTCGAGCTGGAACTCCGCCGGGACCTTCGCGAGGTCCTTGGCCGCGTACGGCGTGAAGATGCCCGCCTTCAGACCGCGCGAGAGCAACGTGTTGTCGATCCCGAAGAAGACGTCGCCCTGCGGGTTGCCCTTGGACAGGATCGCCTGGTTGACGGCCTGCCCGGCGTCCCCGCCCTTGCGCCGTTCGACCTTGTAGCCGGTCTGCCGGGTGAACTCCTTCAGGACGGCGTCGGAGACGGCGAAGGAGTCGTGGCTGACGAGCGTGACGGTCTTGGCGTCCGCCTCACCGCCGCTGCCGCCGCCCGATCCGCCGCACGCGGCGAGCGCGGTCATACCGGCCGCGACGGCGAGCGCGGTGGCGGTGAGCCGGGTCTTGGTGGTCACTGGATTCCTCCTGGCTGGCCAGGAAGAGACGCGGCCCCGCGCGAAGGCCGCGCGTCCACACGAAACGGACGAACGACCCCGCGCGGGGCGCAACAGCATGAGGAGACCGAACTTCCTACCCGGAATGACCCGGGCGAGGTTCAAGGGTCTGCGGCCCAAAGGTTGCCGCACTCTCAGCGCTGTGGCGCTCCCCTGTCGGAATGTGCATTTGTTCGATCACACCGTATCAGCGGACGGTCAGCGCTCCGAGGCCGCGAGCTGCCCGCACGCCCCGTCGATCTCCTGCCCGCGGGTGTCCCGGACCGTCACCGGCACCCCGTACGCCTCGATGGCCCGCACGAACGCCTTCTCGTCCTCGGGACGGGACGCCGTCCACTTCGAGCCCGGCGTCGGGTTCAGCGGGATCAGGTTGACGTGCACCCGCTTGCCCTTGAGCAGCCGGCCCAGCAGGTCACCGCGCCACGCCTGGTCGTTGATGTCCCGGATCAGCGCGTACTCGATCGAGACCCGGCGCCCGGACTTCTCCGCGTACTCCCACGCGGCGTCCAGCACCTCCCGCACCTTCCAGCGCGTGTTGACGGGGACCAGCGTGTCCCGCAGCTCGTCATCGGGCGCGTGCAGCGACAGCGCCAGCCGGCACTTGAACCCCTCGTCCGCGAACCGCCGCATCGCCGGGACCAGCCCGACCGTCGAGACGGTGATGCCGCGCTGCGAGATCCCCAGCCCGTCCGGCTCCGGGTCGGTCAGCCGCCGGATCGCGCCGACCACCCGGTTGTAGTTCGCCAGCGGCTCGCCCATGCCCATGAACACGATGTTCGACAGCCGCGCCGGCCCACCGGGCACCTCGCCGTCACGCAGCGCGCGCATCCCGTCGACGATCTGGTGGACGATCTCGGCGGTGGACAGGTTGCGGTCCAGCCCCGCCTGCCCCGTGGCGCAGAACGGGCAGTTCATACCGCACCCCGCCTGCGAGCTGATGCACATCGTGACCCGGTCCGGGTACCGCATCAGGACGGACTCCACGAGCGTCCCGTCGTGCAGCCGCCACAGCGTCTTGCGCGTGGTGTCGTCGTCACAGGAAATGTGCCGCACCACACTCATCAGGTCCGGCAGCAGCTCCGCGGCCAGCTTCTCCCGCGCCGCGGCCGGGATGTCGGTCCACTGCGCCGGGTCGTGCGCGTACCGCGCGAAGTAGTGCTGCGAAAGCTGCTTGGCCCGGAAGGGCTTCTCCCCGATGGCCGCCACCGCCTCACGGCGCTCGGCGGGACTGAGATCGGCGAGGTGCCGCGGCGGCTTCTTGGCTCCGCGCGGCGCGATGAAGGTGAGTTCTCCTGGTGCAGGCATGGTTCTTCAAGTGTCGCAGATCCACTCGTGGGGCCCTGGCGAGAGAGGGGTGGGGGTGGTCACCCGTGGGTGCCGACTGTCAGCGTTGGTTGGCCTCGCACGGCCCAGGGACGGCCCAGAGACAGGGAAGTCCATCCCCCGCGGCATGGCTGCGATCTCCGCCAGCGCTATGACGTTCGGCAACGGTTGGATCCGGATTGCATGGCGCAGTCTCGCAGAATCACCTTACTCTTCGTAGCGAATCGACTATCCTGCGCATTGACCCGCATGCTTTTAGTTGCTGACGCGAGTGGTGACATATGGCGGCAATATCTCAGGCTTCCTTCAAGCTCTGGCAGGGGATGAAGAAGTTCACCCCGGACATCCAGGTGGAGTCTCTGGAGTTCGGCAGTGGATCACCCTTTCCCGGGCAAAGCATCGAACTTGCACCCTTCACTATAATCTCCGGGCTGCACGGATCAGGGAAAAGCACCTTGCTGAAATGCATTTCGCAGTCACTTTGGTCCAGAGCTTGGAGATCCGACCAGCCGCCCTTTTTGGACATCGAAAACAGAGATAGTCCGCTCGGTGGAAGTGTCCGTGTCACAGTGCGCATGAAGGACGAGGGGATCTGCTACTCCGTAAATCTAGAGCGCAGGGAGGGGGAGGATGAAAGTCCAGCTAAGGTATGGCCGGACGTTCACACCACGATTGAAGTTCCGACTGAGATATCCATGTTCTTTCAAGACTCACGAAGGAAAAGCGTCCTTAACCTTCAAGATGGAGATGACTGGCTGCAAACCAGAAGATATCTGGATGCCCTGAGGGACATTCTTGGGATCTCGTACGAGGAGGTAATTTATCATCCGGTTAGAGTTGACAAGCAGCTTGGCCCCATCTTCCCATTCGTGCGAGCCCGGCGAAGAAATGACTGGATCGACTCATTCTCGATGAGCTACGGCGAACTTTCGGTGCATAGAATGAGATGGTTCGTGAGGCACCCTTACGAAAACACCGTAGTAATCTTGGATGAGCCGGAATCAAGTATTGCCCCCCGCGGGCATGCGGCCCTCGCCGATGACCTCGCTCGCCTGGCACGCGCTTCCCGGGTACAAGTGATTGCGGTCACCCATTCACCTAGCTTCATCACTAGAGTCCCACTAGAATTCGTGCGAATCTGTGTGCGCCGCAACGACGATCCATTGATCCTGCGCCCATCTCGCGAAGCAGATCTGCATGAATTGCTGGGCGTGGAAAGTCACCTCCGAGCGATTATCTTCGTTGAAGACGAAGTAGCGGGCGAGCTCCTGAAACTTATACTCTCTGCGCACAGCTTCAGGGGTGGAAACGAAGTCGAGGTGATTGACGCGGGCTCTTGGAATGATGTGTTGATCGCCGCCGCAAGCCTGTCGCGCTCCAAAAGAGTTCGATCCACTGCTGTCATTGATGGCGATCAGCGCGAAGCGCTAAAAGGAAAAGAGGTTGGTCGCGACGCTCTGTTTCTTCCCGGATTCGAGCCGCCCGAACAGGTGCTAATACGGAACGCGATGCAGTACCCGAAGAGTTGGCCAATATGTTGGGCTGTTCGCAAGATTCCGTCATCATCTACTTGTCTGAACTCGCAGGGATGGACCACCATAGGTGGTTGGAGACCTTGGCGCGACGGACAGGTAATGACTGGCGATACTGTCTACGCTCGGCCTTTTTGATCTGGCACAGGCGCCCTGAGAATAAGGCGGACGCAGAAGCTCTGGTTAGAGAAATAGAAAAACGAGTTTGTTAGCCAGCTCAGGTTTCTCTGTGATCCCGGAAGTATACGGGTGCCACAAATAGGCCCGCCCCCTGACCTTGGATCGGCCAAGGCTATTAGAGGTGCTCTAGTTACTAACGTGGGCGATGCCGCAAACCACATCACGCACCACTCGCCCCAGCTCCCATCCCGTCTGCCGTCGACCCACACACCGTGGAGCGGGCGTGATTCAGGGCGTCAAGGTGGAGCGCGCCACTGTACGAACGACCTTGACGCCCTGGGCCGCGACTGCTCGGCTCTGCCTGGGTCGATGGCAGACGGGATGGGAGTTCCCGCACCAGCCACTCACGGCCAGCACTCGCGGACGGCGCCCCCGCCATCCTGGAGCCTGAGCGCCCCCGCCGGAGGCACGTCCTTGGCCCGCGGGTGACTCCCTCGCTTCTGCCCGCTGCACATAGCGCGCCGCCGGGCGCGGCCAGCCGGGGCGCAGACAGGAGGCAGGCCGCGCCGCAGAGGCGGCGCGCGCCCGCGCCGCGCGCGGGCACTTGATGAAGTAGGGAAAGTCTTACCGCACTGCGGTCAGTCCTGCGTGATCACGCAGCTCGGCTCTCCGGCCGCTGGCCATGCTCCAGGTAAACGGGTGCAGGCATGGTTCTTCAAGTGTCGCAGACGCACGACGAGGGGCCTGCCGCCTCACGATGACAGACCCCTCACACCCGCGCCGGGACGCCGGCCCCGTTCCCGTGGCCTCAGCCCGACCCCACGAACACCACGAACAGCAGCCAGACCACCGGAGCGGTCGGCAGCAGGGAGTCGAGGCGGTCCATGATGCCGCCGTGACCGGGCAGCAGGGTGCCCATGTCCTTGATCCCCAGGTCCCGCTTGATCATGGATTCGCCGAGGTCGCCGAGCGTGGCGCTGACCGCGACCGCGAGCCCCAGCACCAGCCCCTGCCACCAGGCGCCGCCGTCGATCAGAAGCTGGACGGCCACCGCTCCGGCGACCATCGCGAAGAGCACCGCGCCGACCAGGCCCTCGCGGGTCTTGCCGGGGCTGATGCGCGGGGCGAGCTTGTGCTTGCCGAACCGCCAGCCGACCGCGTAGGCACCGGTGTCGCTGACGACGGTGAGCAGCAGGAAGATCAGCACCCGCTGCGGGCCGTCGTGCGCCGCCAGCATCAGGGCCACGAACGTGGCCAGGAAGGGGACGTAGAAGGCCGCGAACACCCCGGCCGTGACATCCCTCAGGTAGTTCTCGGGCGCGTCCGTCATCCGCCACACCAGGACGGCGAGCGCCGTCAGCGCCATCGCCACCCACGCGCCCTCGGCCCCGCGCACGTACCCGGCGACGACCATCGCCACGCCGCCGACGGCCAGCGGGACCAGCGGCACCTTGATGTCCTTGCGCTCCGACAGCCGCGAGGTCAGCTCCCACAGGCCGACGACCACCGCCACCGCCATCACGCCCACGAACAGGTGCTTGTAGACGAAGAGGGTCAGCAGGATGACCGCCCCGAGACCGACGCCCACCCCTATCGCCGCGCGCAGGTTGCGGCCCGCGCTCTTCTTCCGGGGCTTGCCGGGGTCCTGCGAGCGGTCGGGCCCGTGCGGAGTGGAAGGCATGGGCTCCTGCGGCTGGTCGTCGCGGAAGAGGGGGCCGCTCAGCCGAGCGGCCCCCCGGTCGTCCCGGTCGTCGTCCTGGTGTCCGCCCGCGTCGGGCACGATGGGCATGGGCCGAGTCTGCGCCGTGTCGGCCCAGTCCCGGACCAGACCCGCCGGAGCCGGAGCGACCTCCTCACGCAGTGCGGAGGAGGGCCCTTGGTCGGGTGGTCCCCAAGGGCCGGCGCTGCCGGTTCCGGGCGGGGCCCCCCAGGATGACTCGTTCATCAGACCTCGAGGAGCTCGGATTCCTTGTGCTTGAGGAGCTCGTCCACCTGCGCAACGTACTTCGCGGTGGTGTCGTCGAGCTCCTTCTCCGCGCGGCGCACCTCGTCCTCGCCGGA
Organism: Streptomyces sp. NPDC003077; assembly: GCF_040611095.1. Classification (NCBI taxonomy): domain Bacteria; kingdom Bacillati; phylum Actinomycetota; class Actinomycetes; order Kitasatosporales; family Streptomycetaceae; genus Streptomyces; species Streptomyces sp. NPDC003077. Next base: position 40,123 of record NZ_JBEXNM010000033.1, read on the forward strand.
CTCCTTGTCCTTGACGAGCTTGTCGAGGGTCTCCTTGGCCTTGCGGCGCACGCTGCGGATCGAGATCTTCGAGTCCTCGGCCTTGCCCTTGGCGACCTTGATGAACTCGCGGCGGCGCTCCTCGGTGAGCTCGGGGAACGTCACCCGGATGATGTTGCCGTCGTTGCTCGGGTTGACACCGAGGTCGGAGTCGCGGATCGCCTGCTCGATGTTGCGCAGCGCGCTCTTGTCGAACGGCGTCACCACGGCCATCCGCGGCTCGGGCACCGAGAACGACGCCAGCTGGTTGATCGGCGTCATGGCGCCGTAGTAGTCCGCCACGATCTTGTTGAACATCGCCGGGTGCGCACGCCCGGTGCGGATCGCGGCGAAGTCCTCCTTGGCGACCACGACGGCCTTCTCCATCTTCTCCTCGGCCTCGAGGAGGATCTCTTCGATCACCACTTGCTCCTGGTTTTTTCGGTAAGAAGCAGAGCCTCGCCCCTGCCGCGCGTCTTCTCCTGCACGGTGTCCGACCGGCAGGCCGTTGTCCATCCCCGTGCCGAGGTCAACCCACCGGCCCGGGGTTGCCGCCCGTACGTCAGTGCCCGTACGGCGATGCGGCGGTTGGGGCCGTCAGGCCCGGGTGCCCTGATCGCCGACGAGCGTGCCGATCTTCTCACCCTTCACCGCGCGGGCGATATTGCCCTCGGCGAGGAGTTCGAAGACGACGATCGGAAGCTTGTTGTCACGGCACAGGGTGATGGCGGTGGCATCGGCGATCTTCAGGTCGCGCGTGATGACCTCGCCGTATTCGAGGGCGTCGAACTTCACCGCGTCGGGGTTCTTCTTGGGGTCGGAGTCGTAGACACCGTCCACCCCGTTCTTGCCCATCAGCATGGCCTGCGCGTCGATCTCCAGGGCGCGCTGGGCCGCGGTGGTGTCGGTGGAGAAGTACGGCATCCCCATGCCCGCGCCGAAGATGACGACGCGTCCCTTCTCCAGGTGGCGCACGGCACGCAGCGGGATGTACGGCTCCGCGACCTGGCCCATGGTGATGGCCGTCTGGACGCGGGAGTCGATGCCCTCCTTCTCCAGGAAGTCCTGGAGGGCCAGGCAGTTCATCACCGTGCCGAGCATGCCCATGTAGTCGGACCGCGCCCGGTCCATGCCGCGCTGCTGGAGCTCGGCGCCGCGGAAGAAGTTGCCGCCGCCGATCACGATGGCGATCTCGTAACCGTCCCGGACCACCGCCGCGATCTCGCGGGCGATGGCGTGCACGACGTCCGGGTCCACCCCCAGACCGCCGCCGCCGGCGAACGCCTCGCCGGACAGCTTCAGCAGGAAGCGCCCCTTCCCGCCACTGTCGGCGTTGCAGCCTTTGTCCGAGCCGTCGGCACCGTGATTCATTGAGCTCTCCTCGTGCACATACGAAGAAGGCCATTGCCGGTGGGTCTTGTCAGATCCCTCTACGGCAATGGCCTCCTCGTCACATCTGCGGCCGGCCGGTGAGCGGCCGGCTGCGTACGACCCTAGCGGGGTCGCAGGTCATTCGCTGCCTTCGCGGCAGGCTCAGGCACCGACGCGGATGCGCGCGAAGCGCTTCAGCGTGACACCGGCCTCGTCCAGGACCTTCTGGACGGTCTTCTTGTTGTCCTTGGCGAACGGCTGCGCGAGCAGCGTGTTCTCCTTGAAGAAGCCGTTGACGCGGCCCTCGACGATCTTCGGCAGGGCGGCCTCGGGCTTGCCCTCCTCGCGGGAGGTGGCCTCGGCGACGCGACGCTCGTTCTCGACGATGTCGGCCGGGACGTCCTCGCGGGAGAGGTACTTCGGCGCGAACGCGGCGATGTGCTGCGCGACGTCCTTGGCGACCTCGGCGTTCTCCTTGTCCAGCTCGACCAGGACGCCGACCTGCGGCGGGAGGTCGGGCATGGTGCGGTGCATGTAGGCGGCCACGTAGCCACCGGAGAACTGGGCGAAGCGGTCCAGGACGATCTTCTCGCCGAGGGTCGCGTTGGCCTCGTCCACGTACGCCTGGACGGTCTTGCCGGCCTCGATCTCGGAGGCGAGCAGCGCCTCGATGTCGGCCGGGGCGGTCTTGGCGGCGTGCGCGGCCAGCGCGTTGGCGACGGCCAGGAACTTCTCACCCTTGGCGACGAAGTCCGTCTCGCACTTCAGCTCCAGCAGGACGCCGGAGGTCTTGTCGTCCGCGATCAGGGAGACGACGGCGCCGTTCTCGGCCGAGCGGCCCTCGCGCTTGGCGACGCCCTTCTGGCCCTTGACGCGGAGGATCTCGACGGCCTTCTCGACGTTGCCCTCGGCCTCGTCGAGCGCCTTCTTGCAGTCCATCATGCCGGCGCCGGTCAGCTCACGGAGCTTCTTGACGTCCGCGGCGGTGTAGTTCGCCATGATCTGTGAATCTCTTCTCGAAGTCTCGGAAGTCGGAAGATCTACGGTCCGACGGCGGGGGCGGCGTCCATGACGCCCTCCCCCGCCGTCGTCAACCGATCCTGAGGGGTCAGCCCTGCTCGGCGTCCGCGGCCGGCTTCTCGGCCTCGGCGGCGGGGGCCTCGACGGCGGCAGGGGCCTCGGCGGCCTGCTCGGCGTCCTTCTTCTCGCCCTCCAGCAGGTCGCGCTCCCACTCGGCCAGCGGCTCGCCGGCCTTCTCGCCCGGCTTCTGGTCACCGGTGGCGGCGCCGGAGCGGGCGATCAGGCCCTCGGCGACGGCGTCGGCGATCACGCGGGTGAGCAGCGTGACGGAGCGGATCGCGTCGTCGTTGCCCGGGATCTTGTAGTCGACCTCGTCCGGGTCGCAGTTGGTGTCGAGAATCGCGACGACCGGGATGTTCAGCTTGCGCGCCTCGCCGACGGCGATGTGCTCCTTCTTGGTGTCCACGATCCAGACGGCGCTGGGCACCTTCTGCATCTCGCGGATACCGCCGAGGGTCTTCTCCAGCTTCGCCTTCTCGCGGGAGAGGACGAGCAGCTCCTTCTTGGTCAGGCCGGAGGCGGCCACGTCCTCGAAGTCGATCTGCTCAAGCTCCTTGAGGCGCTGCAGACGCTTGTAGACGGTCGAGAAGTTGGTCAGCATGCCGCCGAGCCAGCGCTGGTTCACGTAGGGCATGCCCACGCGGGTGGCCTGCTCGGCGATGGCCTCCTGGGCCTGCTTCTTGGTGCCGACGAACATGACCGAGCCGCCGTGGGCGACGGTCTCCTTGACGAACTCGTAGGCGCGGTCGATGTACGACAGCGACTGGAGCAGGTCGATGATGTAGATGCCGTTGCGCTCGGTGAAGATGAAGCGCCGCATCTTCGGGTTCCAACGACGGGTCTGGTGCCCGAAGTGGACGCCGCTCTCCAGCAGCTCCCGCATCGTGACGACGGCCATGGCCGCTCTCCTCGTGTTACTCGGTTCCACCACGACCGGGCGGCCGTGGTGCCTGACGCCCCGGCGCGCCAGCCGGGGAAGGGACCGTGGGGAACCTTCCGGGGACCGAGGGGCGCGGCCACCGTGCTGCCCGAACGGGACTGCTGCACTGGTGGCGGGGCGTGCGAAGTCGACCCGGTGGCCCGGGTCGCCACAAGAAGTGTACGGGACCGCCGCAGCGCCGGACGACACGCGTCTTTCGGCCAGGTGGGGACGGGGGTGGGGTGGGCGGGGGCGATCTTTGTCGCGGGTGGGGTGGTGTGGGTGAACGCGGGCGCCTTGGTGGGGTGGGGTGGTTTCGCCGGGTGGGGGCGGGAGGGCTGGGGCGGGGCTTCGGCCTGGTGGGCGGTGGACCAGCCGGCTTCGGGGGGTGGCAAGCGGGACGGGGCGTGCGAGAAGACGCTTCGGGCCGATGGGCGCCGGGCCGGCCGGCTTCGGGGATGGCGAGCGGGACAGGCCGGTACGAGAACACGCTGCGGTCCGGTGGGAGACGACGGGCTGCTGTGTTCTCGGACACGGATTGCTGCGGGTGTGGCACAGGAGGGTGACGTCGTTGACCACAACCGGGCGGTTATCCACAGATACGGACCAAGATCCACGCGGACACGCCTGACTGCGCCACCGTCATGTCATGCGAGATCACAGCGAGCGCGGCAGGTGGACGCACATGCGGCCGGAGCGGAGGAGGGACACGCGGAGGGGCACGGGCCAAGACCCGGCCCCCGGAACAGGGCCCCAGCGAAAGCCGAGGGCATGGCAGAGGCGGTGGGGATGGCGGTGGGGATGCTGCCTGGTGATCTACGCGGTGATGATCTGCGGAGTCATCACCATGCCGACCGGAGCGGCGGGCGCCACGACGCCCAGGGCCGAGCTCCGGTCGAGGGGGGCGGTGGAGGCGAGGGCGGGGATGGGGGCAGGGGAGGCGGGGGTGGGGGGAGGGGGAGGGGCGGGGGCCCCGGTCCCCTTGGGGCCCCACACCGCGACACCCCCCGCACCAACCACCCCACCCGCCCGCTCCTGGCCCGTAACCGGGCCGGCCGGGGCGCGGCCGTTGGTCGTGCGGGGTTGGCAGCCGCCGCCGTCCCCGTGGGCCGCGGGGCACCGCGGCGTGGATCTGGCCGCTCCGGCGGGCGCGCCGGTGCGGTCCGCGGCCCCCGGCCGGGTCGCCTTCGCCGGCGAGGTCGCCGGCCGCGGCGTCCTGTCGATCGAGCTGGCAGCGGGAGAACAGCAGCGGCCTCGCCCGGGAAGCGGATCCGCCACCGACCGCCCGCCCCTGCGGATCACCTACGAACCCGTGCGCGCGACCGTCCGCAAGGGGGACCGGGTCGCCGCCGGCCAACCGGTCGCCCTCCTCGGCCCGGGCCCGTATCACTGCCGCGGCCCCTGTCTCCACTGGGGACTGCTGCGGGGACGGACCTACCTCGACCCGCTGTCCCTCCTCCCGGCTTCCCTGCTGCGCGGCGGCCCCTCGCGCCTGCTCCCGGTCTTCGGCGTGCCCCTGCCACCGACCGGCGCCACGGTCGTCCCCGCCCGCCGGTCTCCGGCCCCGGCCGCCTCCGCCACACGGACGGGTCTGGGCCTCGCCTACGCGGCGGCCCTGGCCGCTGTCGCCCTCTGGGCCTTCGGGCGCCTGCGCGGGCAGCGCGCCGCGCCGCTGCCGGATCCTTCCGGGGGCACACATCCGCGCATGTCGTGCCCGCCCCGCGCTCGTCGCCGCCAGGGCGGCCGGGCACGGAGGACGAGCAGATCGCACGGCCACAAGAGGCGGGAACCCGCCGAGGTGACGCACCCCAGGGGGAAAGCGGCCGGGGTCGGCTACCGGGAAGGGCGCGCCGTCCGGCTCAGCCGCGTACGCCTCGCAGCGCCATGGCGACGGCCGCCTCGGTGATCTCGTCCGGGTCCTCGGCCGCGCCGAGCTCGATCCGCCGGACCGCGGCGTCCACGACGCCTTGGAGCAGCATGGCGACCAACCTGGGCTGTTCGTGGCCCAGGGCGCCGAGCGCTTCCACGATCATGGCGATCAGGCCGCCGTGGGCCGCCCGGATCTTCTCGCGGGCGCCCGCGTCCAGCTCTCCCGCGGAGATGGCGACGACGGCCCGGTGGCGGCGGTCACCGACCAGTGCAAGCTGCCGCCGCACATACGCCTCGACCTTCTCCTCCGGGGTGGTGACCCGTTCCATGGCCGCCTCGACCTCCGCCGCCCAGACGGGGAAGTCGACGGCGCACAGTTCCTCGACCACGGCCGCGCGGGAGCGGAAGTACTCGTAGACGGAGGAGCGCGCGAGACCGGTGCGCTCGGCGAGGGCGGGGAAGGTCAAGGCTTCCGTACCGCCCTCGGACAGCAGGGAGCGGGCGGCGTCCAAGAGGGCGCCACGCTGCATCGTCCGGTGCTCGGCCACGGAGGCCGCTCGAATCCTGGGCACGGCACCACTTTACGGATGGCCCCTCCGGACCGGCACTCCGCATCGTGCCGCAGATGGGCGAGTGCGCCCGACGGGGCGGGTCGCGCGTGCTCGTGGCCGCGGCCATCGCCGCCCTCTCCGGGAGGTGGGCGCGTCGAAGATCACATACGCGGGGAGCGGCGACGGGATGCCAGGCATGCGGCGCCGGGATCACGCCCGAGCGCCCGGCACAGCCGGACGCCCCTCGGTCGGCGGCCGACGTCGGCGAGCTTGCCGCCCCGCCGTCAGCGGCCGACGTCGGCGAGCTTGGCGCGGAGCTGGAGGACGGACTTGGTGTGGATCTGGCTGACCCGGCTCTCGGTCACGCCCAGGACGTTGCCGATCTCGGCGAGGGTCAGGCCCTCGTAGTAGTAGAGGGTCACGACGGTCTTCTCCCGCTCGGGGAGGGTGTTGATGGCGCGGGCGAGCAACCGTCGCAGTTCGCGGTCCTCGGCGACCTCGACGGGGTTGTCCGCGGCCGTGTCCTCCAGGGTGTCGACCAGGCTCAGCCGGTCGCCGCCCTCGCCGCCGACGTGCAGCAGCTCTTCCAGGGCCACCACGTTCGCCAGCGACAACTGGCTGAACACCCCGTGCAGTTCCTCCAGCGGGATGCCCATCTCCGCGGCGACCTCGGCTTCGGAGGGGGTGCGCCGCAATTGCGCTTCGAGCGTGGCGTAGGCGCGCTCGACCGCGCGGGCCTTCTGGCGTACGGATCGGGGGATCCAGTCGAGGGCGCGCAGCTCGTCGATCATCGCGCCCCGGATGCGGGTGATCGCGTAGGTCTCGAACTTGATCGAGCGCTCGGGTTCGAACTTTTCGATGGCGTCGATCAGCCCGAACACCCCCGAGGAGACGAAGTCGGCCTGCTCGACGTTGGGCGGCAGCCCGACGCTGACCCGGCCGGCGACGTACTTCACCAGCGGCGAGTAGTGCAGGATCAACTGCTCCCGCAACCGCCCGTCGCCCGATGCCTTGTAGGAGCTCCAGAGTTCCTCAAGCGAGGTGGGCGCGGTGGGGCGCACGCTGGCGCGCGCGGCGGGGGGTGCCGTCGCGCGGTCAGACCCGGAAGTGTGCTGGGGCATGCGTCGCCTTGAGCCGTTCTGCCGAGACGTTCGTGAATACGTGCGTGGGGGGCGGATTTCTTGTGAGCGTAGCGTGACTGCGGCGTCGCTGTGTGCGATGTCGAGTGGTTCGAGTGTGCGCAGATACGTTCCGCTAAGCGCACCACCGGGTTACGGGAGCCGACATCTGTCCACCCTTGTGGGGTGCTCACGCGTCCCGGGGTGACGCCGGATGCTCACGGCTTCGCCGTGATCCGGACCGTTTGCGGCCAGGGCAGGACGTTCAGCCGAGGCACCACATCACCGTCTCCCCCGTCTCCCGACAGACCGGCCTCATGGCTCGAAGCACGGCAAACCTGGATTCTGCGGTCATTCTCCTCACCCTGTCACCCGTTCGCCCCAGGTCAAGGACCGCCTCGCCGGGAACCCGCCGGGGCCTCGACGGGCCGCGTCAACTCCCATCCCGCGCCGCGTCTTTGTACGAACCCGAGCGACTGCAGCTCGACGAGCTTGCTCCTGGTCACATCACCCCCCGCCCCCGCCTCCCGCGCCACCCACCGCGCGTCCGCGACGCCCCGTGCGGGCAGTGCGTCGAGCACCCGGGCGGCCACCGGGTCCAGCAGGTCCCGCGCGAGCACCGGGATCCGCCGCTCGGGCGCCAGTTCGCCGATGTCGCCGACCAGTTCCACCACCTCGGCGGCGTCCGTGACGACCACTCCCCCACCGCGCAGGAGTTGGTGGACCCCCTCGGAGAGGCCGCTGGTCACCGGCCCCGGAACGCCCATCGTGTGACGGCCCAGTTCCATGGCCCGGCGCGCGGTGACCAGGGAGCCGCTGCGCAGTTCGGCCTCCACCACGACCGTGCCCCTGGTCAGAGCCGCGATCACACGGTTGCGGAGCACGAAGCGGCTGCGGGTCGGATGGCCGCCCGGCGGCAACTCCGCGAGAACGAGCCCCTGTTCCGCCATGCGGGCGATCAACTGGGTGTGGGCGCGCGGGTAGGGCTGGTCGACGCCGCAGGCGAGAACGCCGACGGTCGCGCCCTCCGCGGCCAGTGCGCCTCTGTGCGCGGCACCGTCGATGCCCGCCGCGGCTCCGGAGACCACCGTCCAGCCGAGGTCGGCGAGCCCCGCGCCCAGTCCGGTCGCCACGTGGGCGCCGTAGTCCGTACAGGCCCGCGCGCCGACCACGGCGACGGAGCGGAGCGCCCACAACCGCAGGTGCGCCTGTCCGCGCACCCACAGCCCGATCGGTCTGCCGTCTCCGAGACCGTCCAGCTGGCCCGGCCACTCCTCGTCGCCGGGGCAGACGAACCGTCCGCCGAGCGCGTCGACGGTGGCCAGGTCCGCCGCCCCGTCCACCCCGGCCGCGCGCAGACGCAGGCCCGCCAGCTTCCGTGCGCCACTCCCCGGCGGCGCGGCCGCCGTGCCGGTCAGGGCGTCCAGGAGCGCCACCGGCCCGATCTCCCGGAGCCACCGGCCGGCCGTCTCGTCCCCCGGCTCGATGACGCGGGTCAGCGCGGCCCGGGCCCGCCGTTCCTCTTCGGTCACGCCGCTCATGCGTCGGTCCTCCGTGGCTGTCCGTGTCTCCTCATGTCCGTTTCTCGTCCCTTCCCTGCGCTCAACGCAGCCCCGCCCAGACCAAGGCACCGCACGTCACCGCCTCACCTGGCGTTCATCGCCGACACCCCCCGCCTGATCCCCGTGCGCAGCTCAAGGGCCCAGGCGACGTCCTGTTCGGTGGGGCGGTCGTGGCCGGCCAGGTCGGCGACCGTCCAGGCGACGCGCAGCACCCGGTCCAGGCCCCGGGCCGTGAGCAGGCCGTTCTCCAGGTCGCGTTCGGCCTGCCGCAGCGCGCTCGTCGCGACCTGCCACCGGGTCCGGAGTTCGTGGCCCGGTACCTCGCTGTTGGTGCGCCACGGCGTCCCGGCGAACCGGTCCGCGGCCCGCTCGCGGGCGGCCCGAACCCGCTCCGCCACGGTGGCCGTGGTCTCGGCGTCCTTCCCCAGGGCGAGCAGTTCGCGGCGGCCCACCGGCTCGACGGCCACCCGGAGGTCGATCCGGTCCATCAGCGGCCCGGAGAGCCGGGCCCGGTACCGTCTGACCGTCGAGGGGCGGCACTCGCAGTCCCCTCCACTCGTCCCGTGCCGGCCGCACGGGCAGGGGTTCGCGGCCAGGACGAGTACGAATCTGGCCGGCATCCGCATCATTCCCGCCGCCCGCGCGACGATCACGTGCCCGGATTCCAGCGGCTGGCGGAGCGCGTCCAGCACCTTCGGGCTGCACTCGGCCGCCTCGTCCACGAACAGGACGCCGTGGTGGGCCATGGACACCGCGCCGGGGCGGGGCAGTCCGGTGCCGCCGCCCACCAGGGAGGCCATCGTCGCGGAATGGTGCGGCGCGCAGTACGGCGGTCGGTCCACGAGGGGCTGGCCGGGCGGCAGCGTCCCGGCCACCGAATGGACCGCGGTGACTTCCAGCGCCTCCTTCGGGGAGAGCGGGGGCAGCAGTCCCGGCAGCCGCTCGGCGAGCATGGTCTTGCCCGCCCCCGGAGGGCCCGTGAAGAAGACGTGGTGGCGTCCGGCCGCCGCCACCTCCAGCGCCCGGCGCGCCTCGGGCTGCCCGGCGACGTCCGCCAGGTCGGGCACCCGGTCCGGCGCCCACTGGCCGGCTCCCACGCCCGCCCCCGGTACGGCCAGCCCCGCCAGGAGCGCGTCGGGACGGCCGTCCGCGGCGGGCTCCTCCTCCGGGACCGGTTCGTCCGTCAGGACCGCGATGAGCTGCCGCAGGCTCCGTACGCCGAGCACGGAGACGCCCGGCACCAGTGACGCCTCGGCGGCGGTCTGCTCCGGGACGACCACCTGGCGGTATCCCGCGTCGGCGGCGGCCAGTACGGCGGGGAGCACGCCGCGCACCGGCCGCACCCGGCCGTCCAGCCCCAGCTCACCGATGATGACGAGGTCGGTGAGTTCCCTCGGGTCGATGCGCCCGGCGGCGCCGAGGACGGCCGCGGCCACGGCGAGGTCGAAACCGCTGCCCCCTTTGGGCACCGAGGCCGGGCTGAGTCCCACGGTGAGCTTCTTCTGCGGCCACTCGGCGCCCGAATTCGCCACCGCCGCCCGCACCCTGTCCCGTGCCTCGACCAGGCTCTTGTCGGGCAGCCCGACCAAGGTGAACGCGGCCACGCCCGGTTCCAGGTCCGCCTGTACCTCCACCACCACTCCGTCGACCCCGACCAGCGCGACCGAGCACGTACGGGCGAATCCCATCAGGCCACCCCGCGGACGTGCTCCAGGACCGGGGCGCCCCGGCGCGGCAGCAGCACACCCACCACGTCGATGCGGACGCCGCCGGGCGGCGGACCGCCGTTGCGCTCCAGCCAGCGTTCGGCCAGCAGGCGCAGCCGGGCGGCCTTCTCTGCGCGCACCGCTGCCATCGGATGCTCGTACGAGCTCGCGCGGCGGGTCTTGACCTCGCAGACGACGAGGGCGTCCCCGTCCGCGGCAACGATGTCGATCTCGCCCTCGCGGCACCGCCAGTTGCGGTCCAGGATCCTCATGCCGGACGCGATCAGCCTCCGGGCCGCCAGATCCTCCCCGTAGCGGCCGATCGCCCGCCTGGCCGCGGCGGGGCGCGGGCCGGACGTCTTCACGGTGTGTCCGGCGGGCGTCACCCTGGCGGCGAGGCCGGTACCTACCGCGGCGTGCCCGCTCCCCGCTGGGGCGGGCCCAGTCTCCACAGCGGGCCGGTCGTCCCCCGCCCCGAAGCCCCGGGAACCCTCACCAAGACCGCCCGGCACCGATCCGCGCCCGGCACCCGCGCCCGGCCGCCCCGCACCGCAACCGGCCTCCGCCCCGAGCGGGCCCTGAACCTCCACTCCATCCCCGGCAGCGACCGTCTCGTCCGGCTCCCGGCCGGCATGCCACCTGCCCACTCCCCGTACGACACGGCCGACCGGCGCGCTTCGCCCCGCCCTCCCCGCTCCGCGAGCGGCATCCCGGTCCCCCCGCGCGGGCAACCCGCGTCCGGCTTGCATGACGTTCATGCGGCACCACCTCCGGCACCGACTCTGACGTCTCCGCCCGCAACTTTTGGATCTTGGTGGACAACCGACGGACTGTGGACAACTCCGTCACCCGGACCAGTGACCTACGCCCGCGGCCATGTCCCATGAACCCCGCCGGACATTACGAGTCCCCACCGCACCTCACGACCGCCGCACCACACCCGGCGTTCCCGGCGCACACGCAGCAGTCGTCTCCCCAGCCACACACGCAGGACGGCAGCCTCCGTCACACACAACGGCAGACCCCGTCAGACCGCGTCCGGCGCTCTCGTCTCACTCGCCTAGCTGGGCACTCCTGCCTCATGCACCACAGCCGACCCCCGGCCATCCACACGATGACGAATGAGAGAGGGGCCACGCTGCGAACAGCCCAGCCCCGCGATCCCCCGGCCGGCCACGGCACCACCGCCGCCCCGGCGATCAGCTCCCCGGTACGTCGAGGTCGCTCTTGTTGAGCTCCTCGATGTTCACGTCCTTGAACGTGAGCACGCGCACCTGCTTCACGAAGCGGGCCGGGCGGTACATGTCCCAGACCCACGCGTCCGCCATCGACACCTCGAAGAAGACCTCACCCTGGACGGAGTGCACCTGCATCTCATAGTCGTTCGTGAGGTAGAAGCGACGCTCGGTCTCGATCACGTATTTGAACAGCCCGACGACGTCGCGGTACTCCCGGTAGAGCTTCAGCTCCATCTCGGTCTCGTACTTTTCGAGGTCCTCGGCGCTCATGGCAGATCCCCTTCAGCCGTGCGTCCCCCTATTGTGCGTCAGACGCTCTCGGTCTCCAGGACCACCGGCGCACTAGGGGGCCCGTCGTCGAGCAGTGTGCGCAGCAACTCGGCGAGTCTCGTCGGGTACACCGTCTCATGGGACGCGGAGAGTTCTTCCAGGGTCCACCACCTCAGGCCCGAGACACTGCGCCGTTCCTGCTCCGTGTGCCCCGAGGTGACCGTGTCAGTCCGGTTTGTCCGTGCCAGGTAGTACCACTCGTCCTGGTCCCAGTACCGTCCGTCGAACGGGAACGAGCAGCGCCGCCGCCACAGCACCGGGCCCAGCTCGACGCCGGTGATACCGGTCTCCTCGGCCAGTTCCCGCAGGGCCGCCTCCTCGCGGCTCTCCGCGCCCTCCAGCCCGCCGCCGGGCGTGAACCACCAGGTGCTGGCGGGGTCGGCGGGTTCGAAGCCGTGCAGCAGCAGAACGCGGTCCCGGGCGTCCAGGAGGACGACCCGCGAGACCTGCCGCACCACCACCTCCGCGGCCCCGGCTCCTGCCTCGCCTGCGGACCCGACGATGTCGTCCGTCACTTCGTCCTCATCTCCCGCACCCTACGACCCGCACGACCCGCCTTTCCCAGCCGCTTCGAGCCCCGGCCACCACCCACGACACAGCCCACGGCACGTCCGGCCATCATCACCCACCGGCCGTGCCACTCCCCGCGCGCAAAGCGCCACTCCCCGTACCTGAAGCACAGCTCCCCATACGCGAAGCACGCCCCCCACCGAAGCACGGTCCCACCGATGCACCCACCACCCCGCCATCCTCTCAGCCCGCCGGCCGCCGCCTCCCCCGCAGCCGGGCCAGGGGCCCGTACGCGGCACCGCCCAGGATCAGGACCGCGCCCGCGATCACCGCGACCGTGATGACCCGCAGCGGCCCGGGCTCGGAAGTGCCGCCGGGCAGCCCCGCGAACCCAGTAGGGCGCTCCATCATGCCCATCCGGCTCAGCGGCCAGGCCAGCGCGTCCACCCGGGCGTCCACGGCGCTGCGCGGTATGGAGCCGTGGCCGCCGTCCGCCAGGTGCGACCGGGAGTCGACGGAGTCGAAGCGGTGGTCGCCGAGCAGGAAGATCTGGCCGGCCGGAACCGTGGCGCTGAAGGGGGTCGGCGAGGCCGGGCCGCCACCCGGCACGTAGGGCTCTTCGACGGGCTTGCCGTCGACCGTCAGGCGACCGTCCTTGGTGCAACAGGCCACCTTGTCGCCGCCCACCCCGATCACCCGCTTCATCATGGGCCCGTCGCCCCATACGGCGTCCCGGAAGACCACGATGTCGCCGCGCCGCACGTCGGCGCCGTTCACCTGCTCGGCCAGAACCCGGTCGCCGACGGCGATCGTCGGCGCCATCGAATCGGTCGGCACCGCGTACGGGCGGTAGACCAGCGCGCCCCACACGAACCCGCCCAGGAACAGCACACAGCCGACGGCCACGGCCAGGCCGGAGAGCAGATGCCCCGCGGTCCGGCCGTGGCCGTCGTCCGCACGTCGTTTGTCGCCGCCGCTCATCCCCGCTCCCGCCCCGCGGGACGCACCCGCGTTCGAAGATCTGGGACGGCACCCTATCGGCGGGGCACGCGCAGGTCAGCCCTCACGGCACACCCGTCACCAGAGCGGCGAACCCCGGCCACGAGGGCTCCTCGCGATGCCGTCGCGGCTCCTGCGCGAACCGGGGCCCGGGGCCGCCACCTCAAGCGCGGCCAACAACCCGCACCCAACGCCGACTCCCGGGCCCCAGGCCACAGCTTTGACGTTTCCCCGCCGACCCGATCACGACCGCTCAGGAACCAGCGCTCTCCGCGCTCTTCCGAACCCGCGCGATCATCCGGCGCCGCCGCCACAGCACGATCGGCACCGCGCCCGCCAGCCCCAGCGCGGCCGGGGCCGCGCCCATCGCCTGGCTCAGGCCGGGCTGGTCGAAGGTGTCCGGCACCGGCAGCGTGGTCCAGCGGTTGACCGGCCAGGCGATGGTGAAGGCACGCCCCACGACGTCGTCCACGGGCACCGTGCCGCCCCCTTCGAGCGTCTGGTGGTACCGGGAGTCCTGCGAGTCCTGCCGGTGGTCGCCCATCACCCAGATGCGGTCCTTGGGGATCTTGATCGGCCCGAAGGGCTTGTCCCCGCACGGAGTGTTGCCCGGGAAGATGTAGTCGTCCTCCTTGAGCGCCTTCCCGTTGACCTTCACCGGGCCGACGCCCTGGCACTCCACGGTGTCCCCGCCGACCGCGATGACCCGCTTGATCAGGTCCTTCTCCTCGGCGGAGGGCATCAGGCCGATGAAGCTGAGCACCTTCTGGACGACGTTGGGCTCCGGGGTCGGCGTCTCGTTCAGCCACTGGCCCGGGTCGTGGAAGACGACCACCTCGCCGCGCTCCGGCTTGGAGCCGAACCACGGCGTCAGCTTGTCCACCAGCACCCGGTCACCGCGCTGCAGGGTGTCCTGCATCGAGTCGGACGGGATGGAGAACGCCTGCACCAGGAACGTCTTGATCAGCAGCGCGAGCAGCAGCGCGATCCCGATGAGGATCGGCAGTTCCTTCCAGAAGGCGCGTGGTTTCTTGGCCTTCTTCACGCTGCCGCTTCCCTCCTCGCCGACCGACCCCACCGACCCGGCCGAACCGACCGACCCGGACGGTCCCGGTGCCCCGGACGCGTCTGCCACCGGCTCCGCCGGCATCCGACCTGACGCCGCCGCCGTCCGGGACGCCTCGCCCGGCCACCGGGGATCGGCCGCCGCGCGTGCGGCGTCACCGCGCCCCTCGGGCTCCTCGGGCTCTCCGGTTCCGGACCGTGCGCCGACCGCCAAGTCCCCCACATCCACTCCTCACTCCACGCTGCCGCCCGCCCGAAAACCGGTACAGGCCCACCACTCCCATAACGAGCGGGAGTTCCGCAGGGGTCGGGAGTACGGACGAACTCTCGGGGTCCAGCCTATGCGGCGCACGCTGCGCCGTCGCCCTCGGACCCGGCGCGTCGCGCACCTGCGCGTACGGATCCGGTTCGCTCAGCCCGCGCCAGTGCCCCACGGGCCAGGCGATGGCCACGGCCCGGCCGACCACGTTCTCCTGCGAGACGGTGCCCTGGTAGGGCTCGTTCAGGTGCTCGCGGGAGTCCGCGGAATCCGACCGGTGGTCGCCCATGACGAAGATCCGCCCGGCGGGGACGGTCACCGAGAACCGGCGCTCGGACGGCGGATTGCCCGGGTGGACGTACGGCTCGACGAGCGGGGTGCCGTTGACGGTGACCCGTCCGCCCTTGTCGCAGCACGCCACGGTGTCGCCGCCGACCCCCACCACCCGCTTGATCAGATCCTGCTCGTCGTCGGACGGCAGCAGCCCGATGAAGGTCATCGCCTCCTTGAACTGCTTGACCACCACCGGGTCGGCGGCGCGCCCGCTCCGCTCCGGCTCCAGCCAGCGGCCGGGGTCCTTGAAGACCACGACGTCGCCGCGCTCGGGCTCGGCGCCGAACCACGGGGTCAGCTTGTCCACCAGCACCCGGTCGCCGATCCTGATCGTCTGCTCCATGGAGCCGGACGGGATCACGAAGGCCTGGACGAGGAAGGTCTTCAGCACGAGGGCGATGGCCAGCGCCACCCCGACGAGGATCGGTATCTCCTTCAGGAACGAGCGCTGCCGCCGCCGCTTGATCCGCCGCGCCTGGCGCCGCCGCGCGGCCCGCCCGCCCGTCGCCCCGGCCCGGTCCGCACCGCTCCCGGGGGCGCCCCCTCCGTCCGCACTGCCTGAAAGCACACCCGGTCCGCCCGCGCCGTACGAGTGGGCCGCAGACACAACCGCCCCGCCGTACGAGCCCTGCTCGGGCGAAGCGACCGCACCGTACGAGCCCTGTGCGGACGCAACCCCCGCGCCGTACGAGCCCTGCTCGGACGAAGCGACAGCACCGTAGGAGCCCTCTTGCGACGAAGCCCCCGCAACCGCCGGCCCTACGGAGCCCCGGGAAACCCCCGCGCCCTCGGACGCCCCGTACCACGCGCCCCCCTCGCGCCCCTCGGGACGAGCCCCGTCAGAACCCCCGGCACCGCCCGGCTCCCCGTACCGGCCCTCCCCGCCGCTTCCTTCGGCCATCCCGCTCCCCCGCTCCCGCTCGGGCGTCGCGCGCCCCCGGTCATCCATGGGCGCCCGCCGGGGCGGGTATCCCCTCGAAGGACGAGGGGCGGTCCAGCGTCGTCCAGCGGCGCACCGGCCAGCCGATCCAGTCGGCCCGGCCGATGACCTTGTCCACGGGCACCATGCCGCCCCCCGGCTGTCCGAGGAGCGCGCGGGAGTCCCGGGACTTGTCCCGGTGGTCGCCCATGACCCACAGCTTGCCGTCGGGGACCACGACGTCGAACGGGTCGGACGAGGGCGCGTCCCCCGGGTGGAGGTACGCCTCGTCCACCGGCTTGCCGTTCACCATGATCCGCCCGCGCTTGTCGCAGCACGTCACGCGGTCCCCGCCGACACCGATCACCCGCTTGACGTAGTAGTTGTCCGCGGGGCGCGCCAGCCCCAGGGCCGCCCCGACCGCGCGCAGCGCCCCCCTCACCGGGTTCTCCTCGGGGGCGTCCTGCCGGAAGGTCCCGATGCCGTCGAAGACGATGACGTCGCCCCGGCGCGGCCCGTCCCCGAAGTCGTACGCCAGCTTGTTGACGAGCAGCCGGTCACCGACCCGCAGCGTGTTCTCCATGGAGGCGCTGGGCACCTGGAAGGGCTGGAGGACGAAGGCGCTGAGCAGCCCGACGAAGGCCAGGCACGCCGCGACGAGGAGCAGGAGACGGCGACGCAGGCTCCGGGTGGGGAAACGCGCGGAGCGCGACCGCTCCTCCTGTCCCTCGTCGGGGTCGGAGGAGCGATCGCGCTCCGAAAGCTGTGCGTCGGTGTCCATCGGGCCGAGCCTATCCGGCCGGGCCCGGACGCCGGACGGGTGTTCAGCTCTCGCGCTTCTCCTTGATCTTCGCGGCCTTGCCGCGCAGCTCACGGAGGTAGTACAGCTTGGCGCGACGGACGTCACCGCGGGTCACCAGCTCGATCTTCTCGACGATCGGGGTGTGCACGGGGAAGGTGCGCTCGACGCCGACGGAGAAGCTGACCTTGCGGACGGTGAAGGTCTCGCGCACGCCGGAGCCCTGGCGGCGGATGACGACGCCCTTGAACTGCTGCACACGGGAGCGGTTGCCCTCGATGACGCGCACGTGGACGTTGACGGTGTCACCCGGGCGGAAGGACGGGATGTCGGTGCGCAGCGAAGACGCGTCGACGGAGTCAAGAAGGTGCATGACCTACTGCTTTCTTCGTTGATGCCACAGGTCATCAACGGAAATCCGAGATGGGAAGGAAGAGTGCCGCTGCGCCGGGCGGGCGTCGTTCCCCCTGTGGCAGGGGCGCGCGCCGGGCGTATACAGCAGCCGCCTATTCTTCCACGGCCTCGCCCGTACGCCCAAATCGGCCGTCTGTTCCCTCGGCCCAGCCCAGTGCCGCCAGGATGGCGCGGTCGTGCTTGTCGAAGGCGGCCGGGTCGGTGCGGGCGATCAGGTCCGGCCGGTTGCGGTCCGTACGGCGGAACGCCTCGTCGCGGCGCCAGCGGGCGATCTTGCCGTGGTGGCCGCTGAGCAGCACGTCCGGGATGCCCCGGCCGCGCCACTCGGGCGGCTTGGTGTAGACGGGGCCCTCCAGGAGGTCGGCCATCGCGCCGGGCGCGAAGGAGTCGTCCTGGTGGGAGGCGGAATTGCCGAGGACTCCGGGGAGCAGCCGGGCGATCGCCTCGACCATGACCAGGACGGGCGCCTCGCCGCCGGCCAGGACGTAGTCCCCGATCGAGACCTCGCGGACGTCGACCCGCTCGCCGTACTCCTCGATGACCCGCCGGTCGATGCCCTCGTAGCGGGCCGGGGTGAAGACCAGCCAGGGCTTCTCGGAGAGCTCCACGGCGAGCTGCTGGGTGAACGGCTCGCCGCTGGGGGTGGGCACGACGATGACCGGCTCGCCCTCCTGGGAGCCGAGGACCTCGTCCAGCGCCTCGCCCCACGGCTCGGGCTTCATCACCATGCCGGGGCCGCCGCCGTAGGGCGTGTCGTCCACCGTGTTGTGCTTGTCGTGGGTCCATTCCCGCAGGTCGTGGACGCGGACGTCGAGCTGCCCCCGGGCGCGCGCCTTGCCGACGAGCGAGACGTTCAGCGGCTCCAGGTACTCCGGGAAGATCGTGACGATGTCGAGCCGCATCACACGTCCTCGCGCGTGGAGGCGATCTCGGCCTGGCCCGGGTCCAGGAGGCCGGGCGGCGGGTCGATGACCGCGCGCTGCTCCTCCAGGTCGATCTCCGGGACGATCTCGGAGACGAACGGGATCAGGACCTCGGTGCCGTCAGGGCGCTCGACGACCAGCAGGTCCTGGTAGGGCAGGTGGGTGATCTCGGTGATCCGGCCCACCTCGGTGCCGTCGGCGGTGACCACGTCGAGGTCCACGAGCTGGTGGTCGTAGAACTCCTCCGGGTCCTCGGGCGTCTCGTCCGGGTCGACGTCCGCGATCAGCAGGGTGTTGCGCAGCGCCTCGGCGCCCGTACGGTCCCGTACGCCCTCGAAGCGGAGCAGCAGCCTGCCGCTGTGCACCCGGCCGGTCTCGATGGTGAGCGGGCCGACGGCGGGCGGGTCCGTGGCGAGCACGGCGCCGGGCGCGAGCCGCACTTCGGGCTCGTCCGTGCGCACCTCTACGGTGACCTCGCCCTTGATGCCGTGGGCGCGGCCGATCCGCGCGACTACCAGCTGCACAGTGCGTGCCTTTCCTTCTCTCCTCGCGCGGGGGCCGGCTCCGGCCGCCCGCGCACGACTGTTCCCACGCGACCCTCGACGCGCGCCCGTGCCCGCGCGCACGCCCGGGTGCGGCGTCGCACGAGCGCCGGGGCGAGCGACCGGGCGACGTCGCGTCGACGCCCGCTCGTGCGCGAGCGCCCACGGGCGAGTTCCCGCGCGCCGCACGGCCGCGCGGCTCCCGCCGCGCCCCTCCGCCCGCGCGCATCCCCGCGCCACGGCCCGCGGCACGCCCCGTACCACGACTGTGCGCGTACGGCGGCCACCTCGCGAGCGCACACCCGGCCGGGCCCGCCGGCCCCCGCGGGGATCGCCCCCCGTAAGGTCCCGCCGTCCTCAGCGCCGACGGCCGCGCCCCGGCGGGGCACCGGCCGCGGCGACGACAACGGGCCGGGGCGGGCCGAAGCCCTCCCCGGCCCGTGCCGGTGATGCGATGCTCAGCGGACCTGATCCACGTCGACGAGGTCGACGCGGATGCCCCGGCCACCGATGGCGCCCACGACCGTGCGCAGGGCGCGCGCGGTGCGGCCGTTGCGGCCGATCACCTTGCCGAGGTCGTCGGGGTGCACCCGGACCTCCAGGACACGCCCGCGACGCAGGGTGCGCGAGGCTACCTGCACGTCGTCGGGGTTGTCGACGATGCCCTTGACGAGGTGCTCGAGGGCCTCCTCGAGCATGCTCAGGCCTCGGTCGACTCGGAGGTGGACGCGGCCTCGGCCTCGTCCGCCTTCTTGTCAGCCTTCTTCGCCTTCGGGGTGATGGCCTCACCCTTCGGCTCGTCGCCGGCGTCCTTCGCGGCGGCCTCGAAGAGGGCGCGCTTGTCGGCCTTCGGCTCGGCGACCTTCATCGGCGCCGGGGCGGGCAGGCCCTTGAACTTCTGCCAGTCGCCGGTGACCTTGAGGATGGCCATGACGGGCTCGGTCGGCTGCGCGCCGACACCCAGCCAGTACTGGACACGCTCGGAGTCGACCTCGATGCGCGAGGGGTTCTGCACCGGGTGGTACAGGCCGATCTCCTCGATGGCCCGGCCGTCACGGCGGGTGCGGGAGTCGGCGACGACGATGCGGTAGTGAGGCGAACGGATCTTGCCCAGACGCTTCAGCTTGATCTTGACTGCCACGGGAGTGGTGTCTCCTGGTCTTGACGTGGTTGGGCACAACGGGTGCCACGTGGGGTTGCGGTACTCGGGGTGCCCGATGGACGCGCCAGCCGGAGGAGAGAGGGGTCCTGTGCGGCTGTCGAGTACAGCTAGCCATTGTGCCACACCACGCCACTTCAGCCGACCGCGGCCACCTCGGGGATGCGGAAGGGCTGGCCGCAGCCTCCGCAGACGATGGGCGCCTGGGCCAGCACGGATGGCACGACCCGTACGTTGCGACCGCAGTCGCACACGGCCTTCACCCGGACCCCGCCGCCGGACGAGCCGTGGCGGGCCGCTGGGCCGCGGAAGCTGCGGGCGCTGTCCGCCGCCGTCGCGGCGGTGTGCGCCTTGAGCGCTCTGGCGAGCCGCTCGATGGTCGGGCGGTAGCGCCTCCTGGCGTCGGTGTTGAGCGTGACCAGGGAGAAGCCACTGCTCGGATGTGGCTCCTCGGCGTGGTCCAGGCCCAACTCCTCGGCGATCGCCAGGAATCGTCGGTTGTGGTAGCGGCCGGCGCGCGAGGTGTCGCGGATGCCGCGGGCGGCGGCGATGCCGTGCACTGCCTCGTGCAGCAGCCGTTCGAAGGAGAGTTCCGCGCCACAGGCGGACGAGGACTCACCGATCAGGGACTCGGGCGCGGCCAGGTCCGGCAGCTCGGGGTGGTGACGTTGGATGTCGGCCCACGCGAGCGCCAGTTCGGCGGCGAGAACAGGCGGTGTCGTGCTCACGTCGTGACAACGAGCCGGGGCCGCCCGGTGTTCCGATTCCGGGGCATCCCAAATAATTTGCACGTACCGGTCAGTTTCTGGTCATGAGTTCCGAGGACGGCGTGTGCGTCGATCTGCGGAGAAGGCGCGCGCCGCGCACCAAGCCGGTACGTACCCGCGCGTACGACCCAGCGCGTAGGTCAAGCGCACACCCCGGGACAACCGGTACCGGAGGGCCGACACGAGACATCGGGGGCACCGGAGGGCGGCGGCGGGAGTGCGGGACGCCCGCGATCGTATCGACGCCCCGGACCGCCCGCGCCACCGGCCCCACGCCCCCGCGCGGGGGCGTGACCAGACGGCGTACGGCCCCCGTCCGCGCCGGTGATCGTCTGTCGCTACCAGTGAGCGGCACCGGCCCCCCGGGGCACCAGGGCCGAATGGTCCTTTCCGCACGTTCGAGACGCCTGCGTCGCCTGATAACCCGCAGGTCGCGCCCCCGCCCGGCGCACACGGGGGCGCGCAGTGGACAACCCCGGCGCAACCCCTGGACTCCCGAGCGGTTGGGGAGTTGTCTGGAATGCGGGGGCGCACGGTGTGCGAACACGGGGGCGGACGACCATGCACAGCTTCGGGTTCTCGGCGGATAGGGGCGCTTTCCATGACACCCACGCTCGTACGGCCACACCTCCGGCACTCTTCCGCGTCACACCTCTCTCCTGAGGTCACCGGCTCCTGGGCGCGCGCCCGCGATTGGGCGGAGATCCAGGAACGGATGCTGGTGCCGCTGTACGAGGCCGTGTACGACCGTTTGGATGTCGGCCCCGGAACCCGGTTGCTCGGGCTGGGCTGCGGCACCGGTCTCGCCCTGCTGATCGCCGCGGCGCGCGGCGCGCGGGTCAGCGGCGTGGACGCGGACGAGGCGCGGCTCGCGCTGGCATGCGAACGGCTGGGCCCGCACACCCCGCGGGAGACGCGTGAGGACGCGTTGCCTCCCGCCCGACTGACCCGCGGCGGCCCCGAAAGCACGGCCGACCCACAGGGGCCGCTGTTCAACCTGGTGACGGCCTTCCACCCGGTCGGCTGCGCGAGCAGCGTCGAGGGGCTGCCGGGCTCCTTGGCGGCGGCGGGCCGGCTGGCGGAGCGCGGCACCCCGGTGATCCTGGGCGGCTGGGGGCCGGAGGAACGTTGCGCCACGGCCGGGGTGCTGCGGGTGGCGCAGCGGCTCGCCGATCCGCTCCGTACGCCCAGCGCCTGGCGGCCGGTCGGCCGGGACGACCTGGAGGACCTGGCGGAGCGGGCGGGGCTGCGTCCGGACGGCTCGGGCCGGGTGGCCTGCCCGTTCGGTTACAGCGACATGACGAGCGCGGTGCGCGGGCTGCTGTCCACCGGCCTGTTCGACGCGGCGCTGGAGGTCACCGATCCGGCGCAGGTGGAGAAGGAACTGTCCGAGGCCCTGCACCCGCACCAGCGGCCGGACGGCACGATCTGGATGCCGAACGTCTTCCGTTACCTGATCGCGCGGACGTGACCGGAGCCGGCGGCTGAAGGACGTCGGCGGAGCCGGAGGCCGGTCGGCGGAGCCGGAGGCCGAGGGCCGTGCCCGGGCTCGCAGGCTGGACAAGGAACGGGGCAGAGGAACCGCGTAAAGAACGAGACCCGTTAAAGGACAAGACCCCCGGCCGGGTGTCCCGGTCGGGGGTCCGTCGTGTCTGCCGGGCCTCATCGCGCGTCCCGGGCCGCCGAGCGGGGCGCCCGGCATCGGCGGGCGACGTCAGCCCATGAACTTCTTGAATTCCTCGGGCAGTTCGAAGTTCTGCGGGTCCTGGCCCGGGCCCTGCGGCAGGCCGAGCGGGTTGCCGGCCTGGGCGGCCTCGCGGCGCGCCGCCGCGGCCTCCTCCTCCGCCTTGCGCTTCATGGGGTTGCCGCTGCGCTGCTTGCCCTTGACCTTCTTCTGCTGCTTCTTCTTCTTGGCCGCGCCGCCGCCCATGCCCGGCAGTCCGGGCATCCCCGGCATCCCGCCGCCCTGGGCCATCCGGGACATCATCTTGCGGGCCTCGAAGAACCGCTCGACCAGGTTCTTGACGGCGCTGACGTCCACGCCCGAGCCGCGGGCGATGCGGGCCCGGCGGGAGCCGTTGATGATCGTCGGGTCCTGGCGCTCGGCCGGGGTCATCGACTTGATGATCGCGGCGGTGCGGTCGACCTCGCGCTCGTCCAGGTTGTTGATCTGCTCCTTCATCTGCCCCATGCCGGGCAGCATGCCGAGCAGCTTGGAGATGGAGCCCATCTTGCGGACCTGCTCCATCTGGGCCAGGAAGTCGTCGAGCGTGAACTCCTTGGGGCCCTTCGCCAGCTTGGCCGCCATCTTCTCGGCCTCGGCCTGGCTGAAGGTCTGCTCGGCCTTCTCGATCAGCGACAGCATGTCGCCCATGCCGAGGATGCGGGACGCCATGCGGTCCGGGTGGAACGCGTCGAAGTCGTCCAGCTTCTCGCCGTTGGAGGCGAACATGATCTGCTTGCCGGTGACGTGCGCGATGGAGAGCGCCGCACCGCCGCGCGCGTCGCCGTCCAGCTTGGAGAGCACCACGCCGTCGAAGCCGACGCCGTCGCGGAACGCCTCGGCGGTGTTGACCGCGTCCTGGCCGATCATGGCGTCGACGACGAAGAGGACCTCGTCGGGGCTGACCGCGTCGCGGATGTCCGCGGCCTGCCGCATCAGTTCCTGGTCGATGCCCAGGCGGCCGGCGGTGTCGACGATCACGACGTCGTACTGCTTGGAACGGGCGAACTCGATCGAGTCCTGAGCGACCTTGACCGGGTCGCCGACACCGTTGCCCGGCTCGGGCGCGTACACGGCGACGCCCGCGCGCTCGGCGACGACGGAGAGCTGGTTGACCGCGTTCGGGCGCTGGAGGTCGCAGGCGACCAGCAGCGGCGCGTGGCCCTGCTGCTTGAGCCAGCGGCCGAGCTTTCCGGCGAGCGTGGTCTTACCGGCACCCTGGAGACCGGCCAGCATGATGACGGTCGGCGGGGTCTTGGCGAAGCGCAGCCGGCGGGTCTCGCCGCCGAGGATGCCGACGAGCTCCTCGTTGACGATCTTGATGACCTGCTGGGCCGGGTTCAGCGCCTGGGAGACCTCGGCACCGGAAGCGCGCTCCTTCACCTGCTTGATGAAGGCCCGGACGACGGGCAACGCGACATCGGCTTCCAGGAGCGCGATGCGGATCTCCCGCGCCGTGTTGTCGATGTCCGCCTCGCTCAGGCGTCCTCTGCCCCGGAGGTTTTTGAAAGTACTCGCCAAGCGGTCGGAAAGCGTATCGAACACGGCGGTCGTGATCCTCGGGGTCGGGGGCAGGGGTGAAGTCCGTCTCTAGGGTATCCGGCCGTGCGAGCGAACCCTGCTCGCGTGCCGGAGAACCCTTGCACGGGCTTCCGGGCAGCGTTCCGCCCGTCACGACCGCAGGGCCTTCTCCACCATCGCCGCGACCTCCCGGGCCGCCCCGTCCGGCAGCGGTCCGCCGGCCGGTCCGGTGACGTAGAAGGCGTTCACCGCGTTCGCGCCCAGCGTGCCGACGTGTGCGCTGCGCACCGCGACCCCCGCGTCCTCAAGGGCGCGGCCGATCCGGTGCAGGAGCCCCTGCGCGTCCGGTGCGCGCACCTCTATGACCGTCGCGCGCCGGGAGTCCCCGGGCGCGACGGTCACCCGGGCCGCGGGCGCCTGCGCCCCGCGTGCACGCCGCGCGTACGCCCGCTCGCGCTCCGCGAGCCGGGCTCGGAGGTCGAGCGTGCCGTCCAGGGCCCGCCGCAGGTCCGTCCGCAGCCGTACGAGGGGCGGCGGCGCCCCGTACTCCGCGGCGACCTGCCAGGTCAGCAGCAGTACCGGCCCCTCCCCCACGGGATCGACGGCCCGCAGTTCGGCGGTGCGCACGGTGAGCCGGTGCACGGCCAGCACCCCCGCGGCGGCGGGGAGGACGCCCGGCCGTTCCGGCACCGCCATCAGCAGTTCGATCCCCACCGGTTCGGCGACGCCGGGGGACCGCTCCGCCTCCGCGCGCCAGGCCAGAACGGGGTGCCCCGTGCGCCACGCCTCGACGGCCAGCCGCTCCTGCTCCGCCGTCGGCTGCCGGGCGGCCGGGCCGGGCGCGGGTTCCCCGGCCAGCCGCGCCGCGACCCGGCGCACCAGTTCCGCCACCAGCGCGCCGCGCCAGGCGCTCCACGCGGCGGGGCCGGTGGCCAGCGCGTCGGCCTCGGTGAGGGCGTGCAGCAGTTCCAGGGTGCCGATGGTGCCGACGGCCCCGGCCACCCCGGCGACCGTCGCCGGGTCGTCCAGGTCGCGCCGGGTGGCCGTCTCCACGAGCAGCAGGTGGTGCCGTACGAGCGTGCCGATCACCGCGGCGTCCGAGGCGTCGAAGCCGAGCCGGAGCGCCGTGTCGCGGGCGAGCGTCTCGCCGGAGCGGGCGTGGTCGCCGGGCCGGCCCTTGCCGATGTCGTGCAGGACGGCGGCGACGAGCAGCAGGTCGGGGCGGCGTACCCGGCGCGTGAGCGCGCCGGCGCGCACGGCGGTCTCCACCAGGTGCCGGTCCACGGTCCAGCGGTGCACGGGATTGCGCTGCGGGCGGCAGCGGACGCGTTCCCAGTCGGGCAGCAGCCGCGCGATGATCCCCTCCGCGTCCAGCGCCTCCCACACGGGGACGGTGTGCGGGCCCGCGCCGAGCAGGGTGACGAACTGTTCGCGGGCCTCGGCGGGCCACGGCACCGGCAGGGGGTGCGCTGCGGCCAGCCGGCGGACCACGGGCGGCGAGAGCGGCAGCCCGGCCCGCGCCGCCGCCGCGGCGGCGCGCAGCGGGAGGACCGGATCGCGCTCGGGACGGGCGGTGCGGGCGAGCACCACCTCGCCGTCGTACTCGACCACGCCCTCGGCCAGCGGGGACCGTTCCCCCCGATCCGCCGCCCTCCCGTTGAGCAACCCGCGCAGTACGGGGCGCGCGGATCGCGCCCGCACCACCCGTGCCACGTCCCGCCAGGTCACGTCGGACGCGTAGGAGATCGTCCGCGCCGCCTCGTAGACCCGCCGGAGCAGCACGTCGGCGTCCAGGAGCCCCAGGGCCTCGGCGACCGGATCCTGTTCCTGGAGGGCGAGCCGGTCGGTGGCGCGGCCGGTGGTCAGGTGCAGCGCGTCCCGTACGTCCAGCAGGCACGCGCGCGCCGCCTCCAGCCCCTCCCTGGGGGCGTCGGCGAGCCAGGAGGCGGCCACCGCCCGCAGCGCGGTCGCGTCCCGCAGCCCGCCCCTGGCCTCCTTCAGGTCCGGTTCCAGCAGGTAGCGCAACTCGCCCTGCCGTTCGGCCCGTTCACGGCACAGTTCGGCGAGCTCGGGGAGCCGCTTGGGGGCCTGGGCGCGCCAGTCGGCGAAGGCGGTGGTGCGCAGCGCGGCCGTCAGCTCAGCGTCGCCCGCCAGATGGCGCGCGTCCAGCAGGCCCAGGTGCGCCTTCAGGTCCGCGCGGGCGATCCGGCGGGCCTCGGCGGGGGTGCGCACGGAGTGGTCCAGCGCCAGGCCGAGGTCCCAGACCGGGTACCAGAGGCGGTCGGCGAGCGCTGCCAGCGCGCCCGCGCCGGTCCGGCCGTCGTGCACCAGCAGCAGGTCCAGGTCACTGCGCGGGGAGAGTTCGGCGCGGCCGTACCCGCCGACGGCGACCAGCGCGGCAGCCGCCACCCCGGCCTCCCGCACCGCGCGGGTGAACAGCGCCGCCAGCCACCGGTCGGTCAGCCGCGCCAGCCGCTTCCGGCGCGCGGCTCCGGCCACCTTCTCCTCCCGGAGGAGGCGCCACCGGGCCGCCGCGTAGATGTCGCCGTCGGTTTGCCCGGTGTCCTCGCCATCCGAGTCATCCGGCACGTCGGGGCTCCTTCAGGGGGTTGATCGTGTGCGCCGCCGGGCGGGGTCGTCCGGAGGGAGCGGTGGCGAGGGGGCGAGTGGGAGGGACCAGGCGGGGCCCGGCGACTGACCGGCCCGGAGCTGGATCTCCACCCGTACGAAGCGCGGGGGCACTCTGAGGGACACGGCGCCCGGCCCGGCGCCACGCCCGCGCGCAGCCCGGCACTTCGGGGCCCCGGTAACCGGCGGGCTCACCCCCGGAGCCAGGACCGTCACCCGTACAGATCGCGGGGACACCCCGATACACACGACGCCCGACCGCGCGCCACTCCCACCCCCAGCGGCCCGGCCCGGCACCCGCGCCTCCCGCACCGGCCGTCCCCATGGCCCCGGCGCCCGGCCCGCCCTCACGCCCGCGTACCCGCCGCGTGGTCCCGGGGCTCCCGCGCGGGCGCGCCGTCCAGGTCGTGCGTGCCGTATGGGCCGTACGAGCCCCGCGACCCGGTGGCCAGGCGCCCACCGGACGGGTCGTTCGGCGCCGTACGCCGTACATCGGCTCTGCCGTACGGCCGGGTCTCCCAAGAGCGCACGGCCGGCTGTCCAGCTCCCATACGCGTACCGGGCCCGGCCCCGTACGCCCCGGTGGCCCCCGGAGACGCGCGGAAGGCGCGGAGCGGACCCGGCTTCCGTACGAAGCGCGCGTCCCTCCCCGTCCTCGTGCGCCCGGCGGCCGGGACCGGCCGATCGGATGCGGGGCGCGCCGGGCCGTGCCCGTTCCCTCACAGCGCGTCCGGCCCTCACAGCGCGTCCGGCCCTCACAGCGCGTCCGGTCCCCGTTCGCCCGTCCGGACGCGGACCGCCTCCTCGACCGGGACGCTCCACACCTTGCCGTCGCCGATCTTGCCGGTGCGCGCCGCCTTGACGATGACGTCCACCAGTTCGGCGGCGTCCGCGTCCTCCACCAGCACCTCGACGCGGACCTTGGGCACCAGGTCGACGGTGTACTCCGCGCCCCGGTAGACCTCGGTGTGCCCGCGTTGCCTGCCGTACCCGCTGGCCTCGGTGACGGTCAGCCCCTGGACGCCGAAGGACTGCAGCGCCTCCTTCACCTCGTCCAGCCGGTGCGGCTTGATCACCGCCGTGATGAGCTTCACGCGTCCACCTTCCTCGTCTTGTCCTGCCCGGCCTGGGCGTTCCGGCCGGCCTGACTACCCCGGCCCGGCTCTCCGGTCTCCGACCGCACAGCACCCGGCACAGCACCCGGCCCCGCACCGCCCGGCTCACCAAACTCACGCTCGCCAGAGACCCGCTCGCCAGAGACCCGCTCGCCAGAGACCCGCTCACCACCCCCCGGCGCCCGCTCCGGCGCCAGGACCGACGCGCCCGCGCCCACCCGAACGGCCGCGCCCCCACCGGCGCCTCCGCCGGCACCCGTGAAGTCGTACGCCGTCTCGGCGTGCGCGGCCTGGTCGACGCCCGTCAGCTCCTCGTCCTCACTGATCCGCATCCCCATCACCAGGTCGACGGCCTTGGCGAGGACGAACGAGACGACCAGGGAGTACAGCAGCACGCACACCACGCCGACGGCCTGCTTGCCGAGCTGCGCGAACCCGCCGCCGTAGAACAGCCCCTTGACGTCGCTCTGCACGCCCCCGGTCGCGAAGAACCCGACGAGCAGCGAGCCGGCCACCCCGCCCACCAGGTGCACCCCGACCACGTCCAGCGAGTCGTCGTACCCCCATCGGTACTTCAGCCCGACCGCCGCCGCGCACAGCACTCCGGAGATCGCGCCGACCGCCAGCGCGCCGAGCGGGCTGACGGCACCGCAGGCGGGCGTGATGGCGACCAGCCCGGCCACCGCACCCGACGCCGCGCCCAGGGTGGTGAAGGAGCCGTGCCGCAGCCTCTCGTACGCGAGCCAGCCGAGCATCGCGGCGGCCGTGGCGACCTGGGTGTTGACGAAGGCGACCGCGCCGACGCCGTCGTCGTTGCCCAGCCACGAACCGGCGTTGAAGCCGAACCACCCGAACCACAGCAGCCCCGCGCCCAGCATCACCAGCGGCAGGCTGTGCGGGCGCATCGGGTCCTTCTTGAACCCGATGCGCTTGCCGACGACGAGGATGACGCCGAGCGCCGCGGCCCCCGCGTTGATGTGCACGGCGGTGCCGCCCGCGAAGTCGATGACGCCCAGTTCGTACAGCCAGCCGCCTTCGGCCCAGACCCAGTGCGCCACCGGGAAGTACACGACGGTCACCCACAGCGCGATGAACAGCGCCCAGGCGGTGAACTTCACCCGGTCCGCGAGGGCGCCGCTGATCAGCGCCGGGGTGATCACCGCGAACATCAGCTGGAAGACGGCGAAGACGTAGACCGGGATGCCGGTGGCGCCCCACAGCTCGGTGAGGCCGATGCCCCGCAGCCCCGCGAGGTCGCCGGGCCGGCCGATCACCCCGCCGCCGTCCGGCCCGAAGGCGGCCCCGAAGCCGTACAGGACCCACAGGACCGTGACGATGCCCAGGCTGACGAAGCTCATCATCAGCATGTTGAGCACGCTCTTGACCCGGACCATGCCGCCGTAGAAGAAGGCGAGTCCGGGCGTCATGATCATCACCAGGGCGGAGCAGATCAGCAGGAACCCGGTGTTGGCCGGACTCAGCCCGACCGGGTCCGCCGCGAGCGTCAGGATGCCTGAGGGCATCGGCGCCTCCTCGTCGTCGACGCGGCCCGCGGATGGGAAGGGTGAGGGGGACGGACCGACTTCGGGACGAGGTTTCCGCGGCGCCGTTTCGGCCGGCGGCCGTCAGTGTTTCGCCGCGGTGACGATGCGCGCGCGGGTGTTACGGACCCATGAACCGTGCATCGATCCAGCGATTCCGGGGAAAGGCGGCGCGCCACCACGAACGAAGATCGAACCGCCCCGCCAGAACCGGCCCGTCCGGCATCGCCGGACGCCGCCCGCTCCGGACAGCACCCCGCCCCCTGCAGGCCCCCCACACACCACCCGGCCGCGACCGCCACCCGGTGACTGGCGTGGGGGAGCCGAGTCGGGCTGTCTGGGTGGCCGCCGCGGCCGGTGTTCCGGGGACCGCGCCGAACGGAAGGAAGGCGGGGGATCTCAGACGGCCTCCGGGGCGGTCTCGGGGAGCGCCTGGGAGAGTTCCTCGCCCAGTTGCGCCACCTCGGCGACGTCCTCGTAGGTGCGCGACGCGGTGGCGACGGTCTTGCGCAGCCGCGTGTTCACCCGCTCCGAGCGGACCCGCTTGGCCAGCGGGATGGCCTGCCGCGCCAGGGCGGCGCACTGCTCCGGCTCCTTCTGGAGGAGGTGGACGGTCGCCATCCCGATGAGGTTGAGCGCGTAGGAGCGCTGGTGGACGTCGTCCTTGCCGAAGAGTTCCACCGCGCGCTCCATCACGGGGTGGGCGAGCGAGGCGTATGTGGGACTGCGCCCGGCGACATAGGCGAGGTCGCGGTAGGAGTGGGCGTTCTCCGCGTTGAGCTCGGCCTCGGAGAAGAAGCGGATCCAGTCCGGCTCGGGCTCGCCGGGGGACACGTCGGCGAAGGTGTCCTCGGCCATCCGCACCGCCCGTTTGACCTTGCTGGGCTGGCCCATGCTCGCGTAGGCCCGCGCCTCCATCGCGTAGAGCATGGCCTGGGTGCGGGGGGTCGCCGTCTCGCGGCTGCCGTACTGGGCGAGGTGGATGAGTTCCAGCGCGTCGTCCGGCCGGTCCAGGTGGATCATCTGGCGGCTCATGCTCGACAGGACGTACGAGCCGAGCGGACGGTCACCGGCTTCTTTGGAGGCGTGCAGGGCCAGCACGAAGTACTTCTGGGCGGTGGGCTGGAGGCCGACGTCGTAGCTCATCCACCCGGCCAGCTCGGCGAGTTCGGCCGCGATCTTGAACAGGCGCTTGGAGACCCGCTCCGGGTGCGACTCCTGGAGGAGGTCGGTGACCTCGTGGAGCTGGCCGACCACCGCCTTGCGGCGCAGTCCGCCGCCGCACTGGGCGTCCCACTGGCGGAACATCACGGTCGTGGCCTCCAGCAGGTCCAGCTCGGGCTGGGAGAGCTGGGTGGCGCGCTTGCTGCGGTCGGGCGCGGCGGCCGGGCGCGCGTCGCCGGCCGGCCCGGCGGGGGCCGGCACCAGCCAGCGCTGCATCGGCTCGATGAGGGCGGGCCCGGCGGACAGCGCCAGGGAGGTGCCCAGGAACCCGCGCCGCGCCAGCATCAGGTCGCTGCGGGAGAACTCGCTGATCAGGGAGACCGTCTGCGGGCCCGCCCACGGCAGGTCCACCCCGGAGACGGAGGGCGAGCGGTGCGCGGCGCGCAGTCCCAGTTCCTCGACGCCGACCACGCAGCCGAACCGTTCCGAGAACAGCTCGGAGAGGATGCGCGGGATCGGTTCGCGCGGCTGTTCACCGTCCAGCCAGCGCCTCACGCGTGAGGTGTCCGTGCTGACGTGGTGCGCGCCCATCTGGCGCGCCCGTCGGTTGACCTGCCGCGCCAGTTCCCCCTTCGACCAGCCGCTGCGTTCGAACCACGAGCCCAGTTGCGCGTTCGGGCGCTTGTCAGCACCGGTGCCGCCGTTGCCACCCACTGGAAGGCCCCCATCCCGATGTCCTGCGTCGCACGGTCCCGAAGTGCCGCGTCGTGCGCGCCGTCGCGAGTGCCGAACCGTGCGTACGACCCTCGGGCGCCGCTTCCTGCGCGGACCTCACGGGGACAGGGCGCCACGGGGGCGGCTCCTGTCCGAGGGCACCTACTCGACCACGGAAACCGGTCAACGCGTCAACCGGCGCCCACCATGAAGGTGTCGTTGCGTTGCCGTTGGCATACCCGTGGCGACGATGCCCCGGCGAGGTCCGTGCACTGAACGTAATCCTACGATCACGCCCGCCGCGAGGTCGGCCAGGGAATCGCCACCATTCGCCACCCCTTCGACCGAACCCACCGCCCCCTCCTCGCGATTGACTTGACACAGGTCGCGGAGGGTTGAGCGGAAAGGAGCGCGACCAGGGCGCACGCATCGCTCCGCACCACCCGCCGCACCGCGGCGCACCAGCGACACACCGGTCAGTCCACGGAGCGTCACCACGGCGTTCCCGCTCGTAACCACCGCTACGCATCACCCGTTGGAGGGGGCATGGGCTTCACGATCGGCGGCATCCGGGACATGCGGTCCGGGACGCGGCGCCGCGTCCGCTCGATGGAGAGCACGGCGGTGGCGGAGTACACCTGCCTGTGGGGCTGGGACGTGGTGCCGGGGGCGCGCGCCACCCGCGGCGGCGACGGCGGGCGCACCTGTTCGTGCGGCACCGCGGACTGCCCCTCCCCCGGCGCCCACCCGCTGGACTTCGCCCGCGAGTTGCCGGCGGGCGCCACGCTGGAGGAGGTCACCGCCGCGTGGGCGCGCACGCCGGGCGCCGCCGTGCTGCTGCCCGTGGGCCGTTCGTTCGATCTCCTGGACGTTCCCGAGCCGGCCGGCCGCAGCGCGCTGCCCCGCCTGGAGCGGATGGGCCTGCCCCTGGGGCCGGTGGCCGCCACGCCCACCGGCCGCGCGCTGTTCTTCGTCGCCCCCGGGGCCGCCGCCGACCTCCCCGGGCTGCTGTACCGCATGGGCTGGGACGACGCCGCGCTGGACCTGGCGTCGCGGGGCCCCGGCGATCACCTCACCGCCCCGCCCTCCGACTTCGCGGGCCTGGGCCCGATGCGCTGGCTGCGCCCGCCGACGCTGGACACCGCCGGCCGCCCCCCGCAGGCCCGGCTGCTGCTGGGCACGCTGGCGTACGTGTGCCACCGGGCGGTGCCGACGGGCTGAGCCGGGCACGGACCGGGCTCCGGGAACGCCGTCGAACGCCCGCCCCCGAAGCCGGAAGCCCACACTCGCCGCCGGAAACACACCGAAGGGGCCCCGCCACACGGCGGGGCCCCTTCTTCCGGGTCGCCCGGATCCTCCCGGGCACGCGGCGCGCGTCCGGCCTGGTCGCCGATCGGGATGACTCGTACCGGATCAGTCGCCGATCGGCACGATGCTCACCGGCTCGGTCGCCGATCGGCACAACCAGTGCCGGATCGGTCACCGATCGCCGCGACGCTCACCGGCTCAGTCCCCGATCAGCGCGTCCACGAACGCCTCGGGCTCGAACGGCGCGAGGTCGTCCGCGCCCTCGCCCAGGCCGACGAGCTTGACCGGCACGCCCAGTTCGCGCTGGACGGCGACGATGATGCCGCCCTTGGCCGTCCCGTCCAGCTTGGTCAGCACCACGCCGGTGATGTCCACGACCTCGGCGAACACCCGCGCCTGCACCAGGCCGTTCTGGCCGGTGGTGGCGTCCAGGACGAGGAGCACCTCGCCGACCGGGCCGTGCTTCTCCACGACCCGCTTGACCTTTCCCAGCTCGTCCATCAGGCCGGTCTTGGTGTGCAGCCGGCCGGCGGTGTCGATGAGGACGACGTCCGCGCTCTCGGCGATACCTTCCTTCACCGCGTCGAAGGCGATCGAGGCCGGGTCGCCGCCCTCGGGGCCGCGCACGGTGCGGGCGCCGACGCGCTCGCCCCAGGTCTGGAGCTGGTCGGCGGCGGCGGCGCGGAAGGTGTCGGCGGCGCCGAGCACGACGGACTTGCCGTCGGCGACCAGGACGCGGGCGAGCTTGCCGGTGGTGGTGGTCTTGCCGGTGCCGTTGACGCCGACGACCATGACGACGCCGGGGATCTCCTGGCCGTCCTTGCCGATGCCGTTCCCGGTGGCGACCGCGCGGTCCGCGTCGGTGCCGATGATCTTGAGCAGTTCCTCGCGCAGCAGGGTGCGCAGTTCGTCCGGAGTGCGGGTGCCGAGCACCCTCACGCGCTCGCGCAGCCGGTCGACGAGCTCCTGGGTGGGCGCCACGCCGACGTCGGCGGTCAGCAGCGTCTCCTCGATCTCCTCCCAGGTGTCCTCGTCCAGGTGCTCGCGGGAGAGCAGCGTCAGCAGGCCCTTGCCGAGCGAGTTCTGGGAGCGGGCGAGCCGGGCGCGCAGCCGCACGAGGCGGCCGGCGGCGGGTTCGGGGACCTCGATCTCGGGCTCGGCCGGGGCCTCGGGCTCCGCGGGGGCCTCCGGTTCGGCGGGGGCCTCGGCCTCCGGGGCGGGGGCGACCGGGAGGTCGACTTCTTCGATGGTGCGACGGGTTTCGTCGCGCGGGGTCTCGGCCTCCTCGCCAACCTGCGGTTCGGCAGGCGGCGCGGTGACGGACGGGGTGGTCGGCGGGGGCGGCGGCAGCTGCTTCTTGCGGCGGCTGCTCACCACGAGCCCGCTGATCGCGCCGAGCGCGACCACAGCGATGACGACAGCAAGGATGACGATTTCCATAACTCACCCAGTATCGGTCACACCACGCGCCAGGGGGCTGCACGCGCGGAACCTGGATGTGTAATATCCAGATTCAACGCCGCGGGTCCGTCCGCGGGGCGATGGAAGGGGATTCTGGATGTTTGACGTCCTGGTTCTGGGGGGCGGTTTCGCCGGCATGTGGAGCGCCGCGGGGGCCGCCCGGCTGCTGCACGCGCACGGCGCGGACCACACCGTCGCGCTGCTCTCCCCCGACGCCGACCTGACGATCCGCCCCCGCCTGTACCAGGCCGACCCGGACACCATGCGCGTCCCGCTGGACCGGGTCCTGGGCCCGATCGGCGTACGGCGGATCACCGCCCGCGCCACCGCGATCGACACCGGGCGCCGCCGGGTGACGGCCACCACCACCCACCCCGACGGCCGCACCACCGAGGACACCTACGCGTACGGCCGCCTGGTGCTCGCCACCGGCAGCCGCCTCGTACGCCCCGCGCTCCCGGGCGCGGAACACCTCCACGACATCGACACCCGCGCCGCCGCCGACGCCCTGGAGCGCCATCTGCACACCCTGCCGGAACTGCCCGCGCACCCCGGCCGGTTCACGGCCGTGGTGGTCGGCGCCGGGTTCACCGGGCTGGAGATCGCGACCGAGCTGGTGGGCCGGCTGCGCAAGCTCGCCGCGCCGCTCGGCGCCGAGGACGAGGTGCGCGTCGTCCTCGTGGAACGCGCCGACGCGGTCGGGCCGGACCTGGGGGCCGCGCCCCGGCCCCTCCTCACGCGCGCGCTGGAGGAACTGGCGGTCCACACGCGGCTCGGCGTCACCGTGGAGCGCCTGGACGGCGAGCGGGCGGCGCTGTCGGACGGGACCTTGATCCCGGCCCGGACGGTGGTGTGGACCGCGGGGGTGCGGGCCGACGCGCTGACCGAGGCCGTGCCGGCCGAGCGCGACCGCCTCGGACGGCTGGCCGTGGACCGCTTCCTGCGGGTCACCGGCGTGCCCGGGGTGTACGCGGCCGGGGACACCGCGGCGGCCGAGGACCAGGAGGGCCACCCGGTCACGCAGAGCTGCCAGCACGCCATCCCGCTCGGCAAGACCGCGGGCCACAACGTCGTCGCCGACCTGCTCGGGCTCCCCCCGGTCCCGTTCGCCCCCGACCCGTACACCACCTGCCTGGACCTGGGCGAGGCCGGCGCGCTGAGCACCACGGGGTGGGACCGGATTCCGCGCGACGTCCCCGAGGGGTGGGCCAAGTCGCTCAAGCGGGACATCAACGAGAAGTGGATCTACCCGCCGGTCGACGACGCCGAGGCGATCCGGCGCGCGGCCGACCCCCGGAGCTCCACGCGGCAGCCGCTGACGTTCACGGGGGCCTGACACCCGCGAACGCCCGAGCCGGCGGTGGGCCGGGCCGTCCCGCGCGGGAGGGCCCGGCCTTCGCCGCAACTCGACCTGACGGGACGTCAGTTGCGCGGAGCCCCCTTCGGGCAACCGGGCGCGTGACCTCTACAACACCCTCGGACACTTTGACAAGACCCCTGCGCGTCACAGTCGTCAGGGGATCCAATGGGACGTACGGAGTGAAGTTGGACCAAAGTACGATGGTGGAGGCTGCGCAACGCGCGTAGAGTCCTGGCGAAATCCCTCCCCACGCCAGGCATCACAGCCGCTGCCTGAACCCGCACGGAGACACCTGCACATGGACACCACGTCCTCTCCTGAAACCGAAGGCGCTGTCGAGACACGAGGCATCGAGCCCGTTCCCGACCATGAACGCCAGGGCCGCGTCCGCGAGCTCTTCCCCACCTGGGTCGCCGCCAACATCAGTGTGTTGTTGCTCACCATGGGCGCGTCCCTCGTGATCAACAACGGCCTGAACTTCTGGCAGGTGCTGATCGTCGCGGCCATCGCGTCCGTCATCTCCTTCGGGATGGTCGGCGTGCTGTCCGTCTCCGGCAAGTGGGGCGGGGCGCCCGGCGCGCTGCTGTCCCGCGCCGCGTTCGGCGTCCGAGGCAACTACTTCCCCGGCGCGATCCTCTGGGTGGCGCGTTTCGGCTGGGAGACCATCAACGCGGTGAGCGGCGCGTACGCCGTCCTGACCGTGCTGAAGCTCCTCTTCGGCATCGAGACGAACAACGTCCTGATCGTCGTCACCCTGCTGGCCTTCGTGGCCTGCACTTTCGTGGTGAGCGGTCTGGGCCGCAAGGCGCTGAACCTCTGCAACAAGTGGTCCACGTACCTGTTCAGCGTGTTCAGCATCATGGTGCTGATCTACCTGATCGCCGAGATGGACTGGCACAAGATCTTCTCCCAGTCGCCCGGCAGCACCGCCCTGATGATCGCCGGTATCGGCACCATCGCCGCGGGCGGCATCAGCTGGGTCCCGACCGGCCCGGACTTCGCGCGGTACCTGCCGCACGCCGCCTCCGGCAAGAAGATCGTCGGCACCACGATCTCCGGCGCCGCGCTGGTGCTCGTCCCGATGGTCCTGATGGGCGGCGTGATGGCCGTCTCCAAGCCGGACCTGGCCAACCAGAACACCGACCCGATGTCCTTCCTGGGCAGCGCGCTGCCGGACTGGCTGGCGATCCCGTACCTGATCACCGCCCTGGTCGGCATGATGCTGATCAACAGCCTCTCGATGTACTCGGCCGGTTTCACCGCCCAGACCATGGGCGTCAAGCTGCCGCGTGCCATGGCCGTGAGCATCAACGCCGTCATCAGCCTGGTCGGCGGCCTGTTCATGATGCTGGTCGCCAAGGACTTCATCGGCCAGTTCATCACCTTCCTGACGCTGCTGGCGGTGTCGTTCTCGGCCTGGATCGGCGTCTACGGCATCGACATGGCGCGCCGCTTCCGCCGCACGGTCCGCTACGACCCGCACGGCCTGATGACCATCGACCGCAGCAGCCGCTACTGGTACGTCGGCGGCTTCTGCTGGCAGGCGCTCACCGCCTGGGCCGTCGCGCTGATCGCCGGTCTGTGCCTGACGAAGGTCGAGTGGTTCACCGGTCCGCTGGCCACCACCTGGCTGGGTGAGCACGGCCTGGGCTGGGCGGTGACGATCGTGATCGCCGCGCTGGTCTTCGCGGTGCTGCCCGCGCCGAAGGAGAACGCCCCGGCGGACGGCAAGGCGGCGGACGACCGCAAGCCCGCCCGCGTCTGATCCCGCGCCCGGCGCCTCGCGCCTCGCGCCCGGCGCCTCGCGCGAAAAGCCGACCGGCCGGTCCCCTCCCCCGGGGCCGGCCGGTCGGCTTTTCGCGTACGGGCGCGGGTACGCGCGCCGGATCCCGCCCCCGCGAACCGCCCCCGCGCCTCCCGTGTCCGATCGGCCCTCTGGTGCCCGGGCGGCCCGCCGGATAACGTCCCCCTCCCACCCACCTCGGCGAAGGGGACGTCGTCGTCATGCCCGTCACGGTCCTGCGGCTCAATCTCGTCGATCCCGCGCCGGCCGGTCCGGACGCGCTCTCCGCGCGGTACCGGGCCGCCGTCGAGATGGCCGCGTACGCCGACGAGATGGGACTGGACACCGTCCAGACCGAGGAGCACCACGCCACCGACAACGGCTGGATGCCCTCCCCGCTCACCTTCGCCGGCGCCGTGCTGGGCGCCACCCGCCGCATCACCGTCATGCTCTCGGCCCTGATCACGCCGCTGTACGACCCGCTGCGGCTGGCGGAGGACATCGCCGTCCTGGACCTGATCGGCGGCGGGCGGCTGGTGACGGTGGCGGCCCTGGGCTACCGGCCCGAGGAGTACGAGGCGCACGGCCGGGACTGGCGGTGGCGCGGGAAACTGCAGGACGAGGCGCTGGAGACGCTGCTGCGCGCCTGGACCGGCGAACCGTTCCCCTACCGGGGCCGCACCGTGCGGGTCACCCCGCGCCCGTATTCCCGTCCGCATCCGCCGCTGTTCGTCGGTGGCGGGTCCAGGCCCGCGGCCCGCCGCGCCGCCCGGCTGGGGCTGCCGTTCCTGCCCGGTGCGTACTCCCCCGAGCTGGAGGCGTACTACCACGCGCAGCGGGCCGCGTACGGGACCGAGGGAATGGTGCTCCAGCCGCCCGCCGACGCGTGGCTGCTGCACGTCTCCGAGGATCCGGACCGGACCTGGGCGCGGTACGGGCAGCACTTCCTGCACGAGGCGCGCACCTACGCGTCCTGGCAGGTCCCCGGCATCCGGTCGGCCGTGCATTCACACGCGGAGGACGTGGCGGAGCTGCGCCGGGAGGGCCGCTACCGCGTGGTCACGCCCGAGGAGTGCGTGCGGCTGGCGGCGGACGCGGAGGCCCTGGTCCTGCACCCGTTGTGCGGCGGGATGCCGGTGGAGGAGGGACGGCGGTCGCTGCACCTGTTCGCCGAACGCGTGGTGCCCCGGCTCCAAGAGGACTCGAAGCCGGGGCACCACTGAAGGCTGAGGAGAAAGGCGGCGGGGGGGGTTAGCCCATCTCCTCCAACGCCTTGCCCTTGGTCTCCTTCACGAACTTGAGCACGAAGGGGATCGAGAGCAGGGCGAAGATCATGTAGATCAGGTAGGTGCCGGAGAGGTTCCAGTCGGCCAGGCTCGGGAAGCTGGCCGTGATCGCCCAGTTGGCGATCCACTGGGCGCTGGCGGCGACGCCGAGCGCGGCGGCGCGGATGCGGTTGGGGAACATCTCGCCGAGGAAGACCCACACCACGACGCCCCAGGACAGGGCGAAGAAGAGCACGAAGCAGTGCGCCGCGATCAGGGCGACGGTGCCCTCGGTGGTCGGCAGGGTGCCGGCCGCGCTCTTGGCGGAGAAGGCCCATGCCTCCAGCGCCAGGGCGACGGCCATGCCGGCGGAGCCGATGAGCGCCAGCGGGCGGCGGCCGATCCGGTCCACGAAGATCATCGCGATGACGGTGCCGATGATGTTGATGATCGACGTGGTGAAGCTGTAGAAGAACGAGCCGCTCGGGTCGATGCCGACCGACTGCCACAGCGTCGAGGAGTAGTAGAACGCGACGTTGATGCCGACGAGCTGCTGGAAGATCGAGAGCCCGATGCCGATCCAGACGATCGGCAGGAAGCCGCCCTTGCCGCCGAGCAGGTCCTTGAACGTGGACTTGTGCTCGCGGCGCATCGCCTCCTTGATCTCGGCGACCCGCTTGTCGAAGTCGACGCCCTGGCCCTCGACCTCGGCGAGGACCTCCTTGGCCTTGTCGGTCTTGCCGACGGAGATCAGGAAGCGGGGGGACTCGGGGATCGCGAAGGAGAGCAGGCCGTACAGGATCGCCGGGACGACCATGACGCCCAGCATCCACTGCCAGGCCTCCAGCCCGCCGATCTTGCCGCGCTGGTCGCCGTCCGCCAGGTTGAGGATGCCCCAGTTGACGAGCTGGGAGATGGCGATGCCGACGACGATCGCCGCCTGCTGGAAGGAGCCGAGCCGGCCGCGGTAGGCGGGCGGCGCGACCTCGGCGATGTAGGCGGGGCCGATGACGGAGGCCATGCCGATGGCGATGCCGCCCAGGACGCGCCACATGGCCAGGTCCCACAGCGCGAAGGGCAGCGCCGAACCGACCGCGCTGATGGTGAACAGCACCGCGGCGATCTGCATCACCCGGATGCGGCCGATGCGGTCCGCGATCCGGCCGGCGGTCGCCGCGCCGATGGCGCAGCCGATCAGCGCAATCGCGATCACCTGGGCGAGGGCGGCGGACCCGACGTCGTAACGGCTGCGGATCGCCTCGACGGCGCCGTTGATGACGGAACTGTCGTAGCCGAAGAGGAAGCCGCCCATCGCGGCAGCCGCGGTGATGAAGATGACGTGGCCGAGATGGTCCGGCTGGGCCTTGCGGCCCTCCACGGACGACGGCTGCGCGGTGCTGGTCAACGTGTACTCCAGTGGCCCGGCTGCGCTGCCGGGCGTAGGGGGCTGGCCCTTCTAGTGGCGCACAGGTTGGGGGTACTCACCACTTGAAGGTAAAAGCAACGTTGCAGAGACTATGCCTTCAAGTTTCAAAGTCAATAGTCGAGAGA
The DNA here is from genome assembly GCF_040611095.1 of Streptomyces sp. NPDC003077. NCBI lineage: Bacteria > Bacillati > Actinomycetota > Actinomycetes > Kitasatosporales > Streptomycetaceae > Streptomyces > Streptomyces sp. NPDC003077. The sequence continues at coordinate 79,708 of NZ_JBEXNM010000033.1, forward strand.
CGTGGGATTTCCGAGAGATTTCCCGACTCACAACTTCAAGCCTTGAACGTTACTTTTCCGTGATTTCCACGCTCGGGTGCATGAACTACGAGTTTCCCGCGACCCACGGAATAAACGATCTTGAAAAGCCGGCCGGGGCGTCCCCGACCGGCCTCCCACCGCTCAGCGCAGCCGCTGGCTGATGACTTTCGACACACCGTCGCCCTGCATCGAGACGCCGTACAGCGCGTCCGCGACCTCCATGGTCCGCTTCTGGTGCGTGATCACGATCAGCTGCGAACTCTCCTGCAGCTCCTCCATGATCGAGATGAGCCGCTGGAGATTGGTGTCGTCCAGCGCCGCCTCCACCTCGTCCATCACATAGAACGGGCTCGGCCGCGCCTTGAAGATCGACACCAGCAGCGCCACCGCCGTCAGCGACCGCTCACCGCCCGACAGCAGCGACAGCCGCTTGACCTTCTTCCCCGGCGGACGCGCCTCCACGTCCACGCCGGTCGCCAGCATGTCGTCCGGGTCGGTCAGGACCAGCCGCCCCTCGCCGCCCGGGAACAGCCGGGCGAAGACCCCCTCGAACTCGCGCGCCGTGTCCCGGAACGCCTCCGTGAACACCTGCTCGACGCGCTCGTCGACCTCCTTGACCACCCGCAGCAGGTCGGTACGGGTCTTCTTCAAGTCTTCAAGCTGCTCGCTGAGGAACCTGTGCCGCTCCTCCAGCGCCGCGAACTCCTCCAGTGCCAGCGGGTTCACCTTCCCGAGCTGCTGATACGCCCGCTCGGCGGCCTTGAGCCGCTTCTCCTGCTCGGCCCGCACGTACGGCGCGGGGCGGTTCGCGGGGTGCTCCGGATCCTCGGGCGGTTCCTCGCCGGGCGCCGGGGGCGAGGGCGGTACCGGCTGGTCGGGCCCGTACTCCGCAACCAGCGCGGCCGGCTCCACGCCCAGCTCCTCCAGCGCCCTGGCCTCCAGCTGCTCGATCCGCAACCGCTTCTCGGCACCCAGGACCTCGCCCCGGTGCACCGAGTCGGTCAGCTTGTCCAGCTCCTGCTTGAGCACGCGGGCCTGCTCGCGCTCGACCCCCAGCGCTTGCTCGCGCTCGGTCCGGTCCCGCTCCGCGGTGACGCGCTCCGCCTCCGCGCGGACGAGCGACGCCTCGACGTGCGCCAGGAGCTGCCGGGCGCCCTCGGCGACCGCACGCGCGACCGCCGCCTCGTGCCGCAGCCGTGCGCGCCGGCGCTCGGCGCGCGCCCGCGCCTCGCGTTCGGCCCGCGCCCCCCGATCCAGCGCGTCCGCCCGCCCCGCGAGCCCCTTCACGCGCTCCTCGTGCGTACGCACCTGGAGCCGGGCCTCCATCTCCGTCTGCCGCGCGTTGGCGCCGTCCGCGGCCAGCCGGTCCCGCAGCGCGGTGTCCGGCTCCTCCTCGCCCGGGTCCTCCTCCGCCACGGCCAGGCGCTCGGCCAGTTCCTCGGCCTCCGCGGTCGCCTCCGCCAGCGCCTCCTCGGCGCGCGCGGCGGCCCGCTCCGCCCGTTCCGCCTCGCCCTCGGCCGCCCGCGCCTGCCCGCCGAGCCGTCCGAGCGCCCCGGCGACCTCGGACTTCTCCCGGTCGGCGGCGCGCCTTCGCTCGCCCAGCTCCTCGACGAGGGCGGCACACTCCGCCCGCCGCCCCCGCGCCGCCTCCTGCTCCGCCACCAGCTCCCGGCACCGCGCGTCCAGCTCCTCCAGCTCCGCCGCCGCCTCGTCCACGGCGGCCCGCACCTCCAGGAGGCTGGGCGACCCGGCGGACCCGCCCCGCGCGAAGTGCGCCCCGAGCACGTCCCCGTCAGCGGTCACCGCCGTCAGCTCCGGCCGCGCGGCCACCAGTCCGGCCGCCTCCTCCAGCGACCCCACGACGACCGTGTCCCGCAGCAGCCACCGCACGGCGGTCACCAGCCCCTCGGGTCCGCCGACCAGGTCGGCGGCGTGCGGGGGTCCTGCGCGTCCGGCGACCGTGTTACCGGGGGGCACATCTCCGGCGGGCGCGTCCCCGACAGACGCGTCCCGGGCGGGCGCGTTCCCGACAGGCCCGTCCCCGGCGGGCGCGCCTTCGGACGGTGCGAACGGGGCGGGGATGCGGACGGCGGCGGGGCCGGGGGACGCCTGAGCGGCGGAGGCGGACGAGTTGGGGGCATCCGGTCCGGACGACGGCCCGGGGACGTGCGGGCCGCCCGACGGCCGGTGGGCGTCCGGCCCGTCCGAACGCCCGGGGACACCCGGCCCGGCCGGGGCACCGGCGGCCTCCGGATCGCCGGGAGCCGCCAAGTCGCCGGAACCCCCCGAGACGCCGGGAGCGCCCGAGCCGTCACGGGCGTCGGAGGCAGCCGAACCGGCTTCCCCGCCGGACGTGCCGGAGCCTACGGAACCGCCCCCACCACCGGGAACAGCCGAGCCGGAAACCTTCGGACCGGCCAGACCACCGACCGGAGCACCGCCGGACGCCGCCCCGGAAGCCCCCGAACCGACCGAAGCACCGCCCGCGGCCCCCACCGAGGCCCCGACAGCCACATTCCCCGCGCCCCGCACGCACTCCCGCGCGCCCGCGCCCCGCGCGCCCTCTTCCGCGCCCGCGCCCACCACCAGCGCCGCGCGCCCGGCGTCCCGCTCCCGCAGCAGGCGGAACGCCGCGGCGGCGGTCGCCGGGTCGGTCACCGCCACCGCGTCCGCCGCCGCGCCCAGCGCCGCCGCGACCGGCACCTCGTACCCGGGGGCCACGTCCAGCAACTCGGCGGCCGGCCCGAGCACCCCCGAGGGACGGTCGTCCGCCGCGAGCAGCACGCCCGTGCCGTCCTTGCGCCGCAGCCCCAGGGCCAGCGCTTCCCGGCGGGCGGTGAGGGCCGCGCGCCGGCGCTCGGCGGCGGTGAGCGCGTCCCGCGCCGCGGTCAGCGCCGCCTCCGCCGCCTCCAGGTCCCGCCTGGCGTTCGCGTACCGCGCGGCCAGTTCCTCGTCGCCCGCGTCCAGCGCGCCCACCTCGGCCCGCAGCCCCTCGTACTCCTCCCGCGCGGTCTCGGCCCGCTGCCGGGCCTCGTCCCGGGCCTCGGCCAGCCGGCCGATCTCCGCCCGCGCCGAAGCGACCCGGCCGCGCGCGGCGGTGACCTTGCCGCTCAGCCGGGCCAGTCCCTCGCGCCGGTCCGCGATGGCGCGCGCCACGTCGCGCAGCCGCCGTTCCTCGTCCGCCAGCCGCCGTTCCAGCTCGGCCCGGTGCGCGACGGTGTCCTCCAGCGCCCGGCCCGCCGCCTCCAGCGCGGCCGTCAGCTCCGCCTCCTGCTCCCGGATACGGGCCGCCTCGCGCTCCATGTCCTCCGGGTCGCGGCCCCGCCGCTCCTCCGGCGGCGCCGCGGAAGCGCTGGTCACGCGGGCCTCGGCGAGCGAGACGGTGCCCCGGACCCGCTCGGCGAGCCGCGCGAGTTCCTGCCAGGTCTCCTGGGCCCGCCGCAGCCGCGGCGTCAGGGTCCGCACCTCTTCCTCCAGTGCGGCCTCACGCCGGGTGGCCTCTTTCAGGCGCGCCTCGGCGGCCTCTTTGCGCCGTCTGAGGGCGGCCTCGTCCGCGATCTCCGCCTCCAGCGCCCTACGCAGCGTGACGAGATCGTCGGCGAGCAGCCGCAGCCGGGCGTCGCGCAGGTCGGCCTGGATGACGGCGGCCCGCCGGGCGACCGCGGCCTGCCGCCCGAGGGGCTTGAGCTGGCGCCGGAGTTCGTCGGTGAGGTCCTGCACCCGCGCCAGGTTGGCCCGCATGGCGTCCAGCTTCCGCAGCGCCTTCTCCTTGCGCTTGCGGTGCTTGAGGACGCCCGCCGCCTCCTCGATGAACGCCCGGCGCCCCATGGGATCGGCGTGCAGGACGGAGTCGAGCTGCCCCTGCCCGACGATGACGTGCATCTCGCGGCCGATGCCGGAGTCCGAGAGCAGTTCCTGGATGTCCAGCAGGCGGCAGGTGTCCCCGTTGATCTGGTACTCGCTGCCGCCGTTGCGGAACATCGTGCGGGTGAGGGTGACCTCGGCGTACTCGATGGGCAGCGCCCCGTCCGAGTTGTCGATGGTCAGGGAGACCTCGGCGCGGCCCAGCGGCGGGCGCCCGGTCGTCCCGGCGAAGATGACGTCCTCCATCTTGCCGCCGCGCAGCGACTTGGCGCCCTGCTCGCCCATGACCCACGAGAGCGCGTCCACGACGTTGGACTTGCCGGACCCGTTGGGACCCACGACGCAGGTGATGCCGGGTTCGAAACGCAGGGTCGTGGCGGAGGCGAAGGACTTGAATCCTCGCAGGGTCAGGCTCTTGAGGTGCACGCCGTCGGACTCTACCGGCCGCCCCCGCCGCGGCCCCTTCCCGGCGCGAGGCACCCTTCGTCACGGGCACCCCGCGGTATTCCGGCTTCCTCTCCGGAAAGCCCGGACGGGGCCTCTGGGCCGGTCGGGCGGCGCTCGCCACCGCAACGCGTTTTCGGTTTCGCGGGGGAGGGGGGAGGGCACATCAGAGGACGAGGGAGACGCGGTAGAGCATTCGCTCGAACGCAGGGGAAACGACGGACGACGGAAAAGCCGGGAAACAACGAAGGGACGCCGAAGCGTCCCTTGCAGATCTCGCTGAGAAATGGTGCCTCAAGCGGTTGGCGTTCGTGCTCTTCCCTGGCCCTGGGGCGGGGTCAGGTGAGCGCGGGCTCCGCCTGGGGTACGTCGATGCCCTGCAGCACCGAATCGTCGCGACGTGCGGCAGCCGACAGCATGTCGTTCTCGGCCTGGATGCGGATGAGCTCGGACTCCAGATCCTGAACACGCTGCTGAAGCCGTCGCATCTCGGAGAGGACTCGGGGGTCGGAGCCGCCGACGTAACCGAGAAGCGCCTTTGCCATGATGGATGGTCCTCCACACTGAGTGACCGACCGAAGCGGTGTGGGTCGTGAGGGATTCGCACCCGCGGTGCTTGCCATTACTTGTGAGCTCAATGCCAAACAGCTAAGGTGCGCGGGGCTTCCAGAGTCTCACCAAAAAGTTTGAGGGTCAACACGATCACGCCCCGTATCGCCGGGTGCCCGGGAGTGCGCGGCTGCGAAGGCTCGCGCCGAAACTCCCCAGAAAGGTCCCGCGGGGGCGTGGAGATCATCCTTACTGCCGCAGCCTTCCATGGGACGGGCCGGTTGGCAACCACCAGGTCATGTCCACTGTCGGGAACTCCCGGAGCGACCAGGGACGGGGGGTGCCGGAAGCGCTGCGGCAGCAGGGTGACGGGGCCCGTCAGCGCTCCGTGAAGCCCTCGTAGCCGCCGCGCGGTGTGCTCCAGATCTCAGTGACGCCGTCGACCCTGCCGGGCGTGTCCCCCTCCCGCAGCCACTCCAGGAGCTGCTCGCAGCGCTCCCGCGGTCCTTCGGCCACGACCTGGACCCGGCCGTCCTCCAGGTTGAGGGCGAAGCCGGTGAGCCCCCCGATGCGCAGGGCGTTGGCCCGGGTGAACCAGCGGAAGCCGACGCCTTGGACGTGGCCCCGCACCCAGGCGGTCAGACGGGCATCTTCGTTCATGCCCGCACGTTAACCGGCCAATTGCTCACGTTGCACTTCCGCCACTCGCGGCATCGCGTACAGTCCCCCGTCAACGAAACTCACCCATTCGGGTGCTCATCCGGGCGAGTGAGTACGGAGCGACCGGGGTTTCCGGCGTGCTGTCGTCTGACGGGGCCCGGGACCGGGCCCCGTCACCGGCCGCACGGCGGGTTTCCCCGGTGACGAAGACGGGATTCCCCGGTGACGAGGACGGAAGGACGGCAGCGGATGGGCCGCCATCGACGCTCGACCCCACGGGCGCCGGCCCCGGACGGCACCGGGACGGGCGCCGTCGCCCCCGATCCCGCCACACCTGCCCCCGCCGCACCCGCCCCCGCCGCACCTGCCCCCGCTTCCGCTGTCCCCGTCGATCCCGAGCCTGGCGGTGTGCGGCCGGTGACGCCCCGCTGGGCCCGGACCGAGCAGCCTCCCCGGAAGCGGGCCGCCCGCGGGGTGCGGGCCCGGATGAGGCGGGCCGCGACGGAACGGGCCGTCACCGGGACGCAGGACGGCACGCAGGCCGGGACACAGACCAAGGCACAGGACAACGCGCAGGTCACGGCCGGGGTCGGGGCGCGAGCGGGGACGCACGCCGGGGCGCAGAGGGGCGCGTTGGAGCACGGTGAGCCGGTCCGGGAGCAGCGGGTCGCGCCGGAGCGAGCCGGGGCCGCCGGCGCGCGGGCGCTGCCGCGCTGGGCCGCGCGGGAGGGGGACGGGCCGGAGCGGGCGGGCGGCGGTAAGCCGTCCTGGCGCCGCCGTGGCCGGCGGGCCGCCGCCCGCCGCGGCGAGGACGCCGAGGCCGCGCCCGGTCACCGGGACTCCGCCGACGCGCGCCGGACCGCGCCCGTACGCACCGGGCTGCTCGGTGCCTCGGCCGCCGTGGCCGTGGGGGTCGTGGCGGTGACCTCGGGGCTGTTGCCCGGTGGCGGTCGGTACCAGGTGCACAACGGCGGCGAGGAACGCAGGCCCGCCGACACCCGCCCGCACGAGTTCCCGCTCCGCACGCCCTCGGCGACCGCCACCCCCCGGCCGGGGCATCCATCGGGCCACGAAGGTCCGGGAGGCTCCCGCCCCTCCCCCGCCGCCCCCGGCACCGCGCCCACTCCCCCGCGGTCCGTCCCGCCCACGCTGCCTGCCTCGCCCCCGCGAGCGCCCGGTGGCGCGCCGACTCCAGCCGGGACCACCGCCCGTGCCGGTTCCGCCACCGCTGTCTCCTCTGGCACCGGCCCGGCGCCGGGCACCGCGTCCACCGCCGAATCCGCGATCCTCTCGCCGGTCGACCGGGAACGCGGCCGAACCGGCTGTGCGCCGCTCACCGCCGACGGGCGGCCGACCGGCCTGGCCCGGGACTTCGGCGCCGACATGGCCCGGCGCGGTTTCTTCGGCCCCTACGAACCCGAAGGCCGCACCCTGTGGGGCCGCGCCCTCGACGCGGGGATCGCGGCGCTCGGAGGCGAGAAAACCGCCCACGGCCAGACCGAGGCCCGCGCGGTCCTGGACACCTGGACACGCGGCCCCGGCCACCGCGCCGACATCCTCGGCTGCGACTAGCGTCCCCTGGGCGCAGCGCCCCTTCGGGCCGGGCGGGTCCGTGGCGGAGCCAGGACTTCGGCTACTGGGCCGCTGCCGGACGACGGCGTGCGAGCCGGCGCACGCCCGGTTTCCCACGCCTGCTACCCACGCCTTCCAGGGCCGTCCACTCCCGGGTACATCTCCCCACGACGACTCTCCGCGGCAGCACAGACAGGAACGCCGCCATGCGCCCCACCCCCACCGAACGCATCCGCCCCACCGAACGCATCCGCCCCGCCGGCGCGGCCGACGTCGGGGCCCTGATGGCGTTGCGGGCCGAGGCCGAGGGCTGGCTGGCCGGGCTCGGGACCGACCAGTGGACGGCTTCCGGTCCCCGGCGCAGGGCACTGGCCCACTGGCGGGCGTGCATCGCGCAGGGCCGCACCTGGGCCGTGGTGGACACCGCCGGGACCGTGCTGGCCACCGTCACCCGCTGCCCCGCCGACAGCGACTTCTGGCGCCCCGAAGATCACCCAGAAACCGCCTTCCACCTGGGCAAACTCATCGTCGCCAGGGCGGCGGCGGGCCGCCGCCTCGGGGTCCGCGTCATCGACTGGGCGTCGCGGGTCGCCGCCCTGGAGGGCCGGGACTGGCTGCGCGTGGACGTCTGGCGTACGAACGCGGGACTGCAGGCGTACTACACGCGCCTCGGCTTCCGGCACGTCCGCACCGAGGCGCCCGCGCACCGCCGCTCCGGCTGGCTCGCCCAGCGGCCCGTCCACGCCCTGTCCCTGCCGAACGAACCACTGGCCACGGCCAACGCGTGAACCCGCACCGCCATGAGTCCCGGCCCACGGCCAACGCGTGAGCCCGCGCCCTCATAAGCCGTAGCACCGGCCCCCAGCCCGCAGGGATGCCCCTACGCCGCCACCCGGGGCGGACGCTGGCAGCGCGGGCAGAAGTAGCTGGACCGGTTCATCCAGGGACGGCGCCGGACGGGCGTGCCGCAGCGGCGGCAGGGTTCGTCCTCGCGGCCGTACGCGTCCAGGGAGCGCTCGAAGTAGCCCGACTCGCCGTTGACGTTCACGTACAGGCTGTCGAAGCTCGTGCCGCCCACGGCGAGCGCCGCGCGCATGACGTCGCGGACGTGGCCGAGGAGTTCGGTGGTGCGCGGGCGGGTCAGGGTGGCCGTCGGGCGGTCGTAGTGCAGGCGGGAGCGCCACAGCGCCTCGTCGGCGTAGATGTTGCCGACGCCGCTGATCAGCGACTGGTCGAGCAGCGCGCGCTTGATCGTCGTCCGGCGGCGGCGCAGCGCCGTGTGGAAGGCCGCGTCCTCGAACGCCGGGTCGAGCGGGTCGCGGGCGATGTGCGCGATGACGTCGGGGAGGCCGTCCGGGTCGCCGGGGACGGTGGGGTGCAGGGAGAGCCCGCCGAAGGTGCGCTGGTCGACGAAGCGCAGTTCGGTCCCGGCGGCCTCGGCGGCGGTGCCGGTCAGCGGGTCGCCCGCCGCGGGCCCGGCCTCGGTGTCGGTGAAGCGGACGCGGACGCGCAGGTGCTTCTCGTCGGGGGCCTTGCGCGGCTGGACGAGGAGCTGTCCGCTCATTCCCAGGTGGGCGAGGACGGAGTGGCCGTCGGTGACCGGCAGCCACAGGTACTTGCCGCGGCGGCGGGCCGCGGCCACGCGCCGGCCGCGCAGGCGGTCGGCGAAGTCGGCGGCGCCGGCGGTGTGGCGGCGGATCGCCCGCGGGTGCAGCACCTCGACGGAGTCGATCGTCCGGCCGACGACCCAGCGTTCCAGTCCGCGGCGTACGACCTCGACCTCGGGCAGCTCGGGCACGTTCTCCTCCGGAGGGGCGGTGAGGCGGCGGCCTCCGGCGCGGAAGCGGCGGCCTCGGCGTACGAAAAGCCCGCGTGCACGCGGGCGCGCGGCGAGTAAGCGCGCCCGCCCGTACGCCGGGGTACGAGCGGGCGCCCCGAAAAGCCGCTCCCCGGCCGCCCGGCCCTCAAAAGAGGGGCGG
>NZ_JBEXNM010000034.1:0-88511 GCF_040611095.1 Streptomyces sp. NPDC003077
CCGGGCCACGGTGCTCGGCCCGGCCGTCGCGGACAACGCCGGCGTGGACTTCCGCCCGCCGCCGGGCTGCTAGCTGACCTTCTTGGCGTTCTCGATGGCCTTGGCGAGCTGCTCGATGAGCGGGGCGGCGCCCGCGTACGAGAAGCGCGGCTCGCTGGACCACGGGGTGATCTGGCCGGCCTTGACGGCGGGGAGCTTGGACCAGGAGGGCTTGGCGGCCAGGTCCTTGGGCTGGAGGGTGGCGGTGCGGTTGTCGAGCATGAGCACGTCGGCCTTGTACTTGTCGGCGTTCTCCCAGCTCAGGCTCTCGAAGTAGTCGCCCTTGTCGAGGTGGTCGGGGACGATGATGTCCACGCCGAGGGACTTGTAGTACATGATGTCGGCGTTGATGCCCGGGTTGGACGCGTAGAAGATGTCGGGGCTGCCGGAGCAGGCCAGCACCCGGACCGGGTTGGACTTGGCGGCCTTGCGCAGCGCGGCGGAGGCGTCCTCGAACCGCTTCTTGGCGTCCACGACCTTCTTGGCCTTGAGGTCGGCGCCCAGGGACTCGGCCAGTTCGGCGTACCGCTCGATGATCTTCACCAGGGGCTTGCGGGACGCGGTCAGGGCCACCGTCTTGGCGAGGCTGACGATCTTGTCCTTGCTCTCGTCCGGCACGAACCACAGGGCGCCCGGCTCGTACATGTTGGTGATGAGCAGATCGGGGTTGAGGCCCGCGTACTTCTCGACGGCGAACTGGTTGTAGGCGTTGCCGATGATGGTGACGCGGTCGACGTCGATGTCGCCGGCCTGCGGGTCGGGCTTGCCGTTCGGCAGCTTCGTCGGGCCGAAGACGCCGACGACCTGCTTGTCCACGCCGAAGTCGTACAGCGCCGCCGCGGTGCCGGTGAAGGCGACGATCCGCTGCGGCGTGGCGGACAGCGAGACCTTCTCCTTGCGGTCGTCCGTGAACGACCAGGCGCCGCCCTTGCCGCCGCCGGAGGCGGAACCCGACCCGCCCTTGTCGCCCCCGCAGGCGGCGAGCAGCGCGCCGATGCCGACGGCGCCGCCGGCGGCGAGGACGCCGCGTCGGGTCATGGTGAGGGTGCGGGGGGTGCTCATGTCGTGTGCTTCTCTCTGGGCGGGTCGGGGAGCGTACGGCGTCGGCGTACGTCCTCGGCGGTGCTCCCGCGGTGGTGTCCGTGGACGCGGCTGCGTCCGTGGGGGCGGTCACGCCCGCGGGGTGTCACGGATATGGAGATGTGGGGTCCGGGTCTGGGGCCGGGTGGTTCCGATATGCGGATCCAGGCGGTTCCGATACGCGGATTCAGACGGTTCCGATATTCCGGTATGTGGATCTGCCGGGTCTGTCGACATCGTCCGCAGGCCGGCGGGCGGTGTGCGACGGTCCCGGCCGACTCCGGGCCGAGGTGGCCGGGACGGGGCCCGAGTGTCCGCGTACGTACGTGCGCATATGCTCGGACAGGTCCCGGAACGACGGCTTGGTCGGGTGATCGTGAGGGTAGGCTAACCTAACCTCCGTGTTGGTTGACAGTCCCCCCGAAGTAACGACGGCCCCCGTGGCACCACAGAGGCGGCAGGCCCTGCGCTCGGTGGGACTGCTCGCCGCGCTGGTACTGCTGGCACTCGTCGCCATCCTCGGCGTCGCCGTCGGCGCCAAACAGATCCCGCTGGACCAGGTCTGGCACGGTGTCTTCCACTACTCGGGCACCGACACCGATGTGATCATCCGGGACGTACGGCTGCCCCGCACCCTCCTCGGGCTGCTGGTCGGCGCCGCCCTCGGGCTCGCGGGCGCGGTGATGCAGGCGCTGACCCGCAACCCCCTCGCGGACCCCGGCGTGCTCGGCATCAACGCCGGCGCCTCCGCCGCCGTCGTCTCCGCGATCACCTTCTTCGGGGTCACCTCGCTCACCGGCTACGTGTGGTTCGCGTTCCTGGGGGCCGCGGTGGTCTCCGCCGCGGTCTACATCCTGGGCGGCACCCGCAGCGCCACGCCCGTCCGGCTCGCGCTGGCCGGCACCGCGCTCACGGCCGTCCTCACCGGCTACCTCAACGCGGTCAACCTCATCAACACCGCCGCGCTGGACAAGATGCGCTTCTGGACGGTCGGCTCGCTGGCCTCCGGCAGTATGACGACGGTCGAGCAGGTGGCGCCGTTCCTCCTCGTCGGGGCCGTGCTCGCGCTGGCCATCGGCCGCCCGCTGAACGCCATCGCGCTCGGCGACGACCAGGCCCGCGCGCTGGGCGCCAAGCTGACCCGCACGCGGATCATGGCGATGGTCGCCGTCACCCTGCTGTGCGGCGGCGCGACCGCGGCCTGCGGCCCGATCGTCTACGTCGGCCTGATGGTCCCGCACGTCGTCCGCGCCCTCACCGGCCCCGACCTGCGCTGGATCCTGCCGTACTCCGCGGTGCTCTCGCCCGTGCTGCTGCTCGGCTCGGACATCATCGGGCGGGTGGTCGCGCGGCCCGGCGAGCTCCAGGTCGGCATCGTGACGGCCGTCATCGGCGGTCCCGTCTTCATCTACCTCGTACGGCGCCGGAGGATGGCCCAGCTGTGATCTCGACTCAGAAGGACGGGCGGACGGCGGAACGGGACGTGCCGGGGCCGACGGTGGCCGGGGAGCCCTCGAAGACCGGTCGGCGCCGGGGCGCGGCCGTGCTGCGGACCCGCGGCGGGCTGTCGGTGCGCCTCGACGTCCGGGCGCTGGTCGCGGGGGCGCTGCTGCTCCTCGTGGCGCTCCTGGCGGCCGTCCTGCTCATCGGCACCGGCGACTTCCCGATGACGCCGAACCAGGTGCTGCACACGCTCCTCGGCGACGGCAGCGCCGCCCAGACGTTCATCGTGCGGGACCTGCGGCTGCCGCGCGTCCTGGTCGGGCTGCTGGTCGGCGCGGCGTTCGGGGTGGCCGGGGCGGTCTTCCAGACGATCTCCCGCAACCCGCTGGGCAGCCCCGACGTGCTGGGCTTCGCCCAGGGCTCGATGGTCGGCGCGCTGGTCGTGATCGTCTACTTCCAGGGCAGCACGGTCGCCGTCGCCGGCGGGTCGGTCGTCGGCGGCCTGGCCACCGGCGGCGCGATCTTCCTGCTCGCCTGGAAGGGCGGCATCCACGGCTACCGCTTCGTCCTGGTCGGCATCGGCGGCGCGGCGATGCTGTACGCCATCGTGCTGTTCCTGATCACCAAGGCCAACATCGTGGAGGCCACCCGCGCCACGGTCTGGATGAACGGTTCGCTCAGCGGGCGGGACTGGGGCCAGGTATGGCCGCTGGCCGTGGTCTGCGCGGTGCTCATCCCGCTGACGCTGCTGTACGGGCGTCCGCTGCGGATGCTGGAGATGGGCGACGACGCGGCGTACGCGCTGGGCGTCCGGGTCAACCGGGTCCGCGTCGTGCTGCTCGTGGCCGCCGTCCTGCTGGTCGCCGCCGGCACCGCGGCGGCCGGGCCGATCTCTTTCGTCGCGCTCACCGCCCCCCAGCTCGCCCGCCGGGCCACCCGCGCGCCCGGCCCCAACCTGCTGCCCTCCGCCCTGATGGGCGCCGCGCTGCTGCTGGCCGCCGACTGGGCCTCGCAGAAGGTGTTCGGCGCGGACCAGGTCGCGGTCGGGGTGGTCACCGGGATGCTGGGAGGCGGGTATCTGCTGTGGCTGCTGGTGGTGGAGCGGCGGAAGGGGCGGATATGACGGGGGAGCGAGCCCGTTCGGCTGTGGGCGGGGAGGGAATCCGTTCGGCTGTGGGCGGTGACGCTTTGGGCGGTGACGAAGCCCGTTCGGCTGTGGGCGGTGACGCTTTGGGCGGCGACGGAAACCGTCCGGTTGTGAGCGGCGACGGAAACCGTTCGTCCGCCGGTGTGGTGGACGGCGGGCGGCCGGTCCGCGACGGGGCCGCCGGGAAGACGGGCGCCACTCGGCCCGATGTGAACTCGAAGACGTTTCAAGGAGCCATGCAGTGAGCCGTCTCACGGCCGAGGGCCTGACCCTCGCCTACGACCAGCGGGTGATCGCCGAGAACCTGTCGGTGGCCATCCCGGACCAGTCCTTCACGGTGATCGTCGGGCCGAACGCCTGCGGCAAGTCCACGCTGCTGCGCGCGCTCTCCCGGATGCTCAAGCCGACCGCCGGGTCGGTGCTGCTGGACGGCGCGGCGATCTCCTCGCTGCCCGCCAAGAAGCTGGCCCGGACGCTGGGCCTGCTGCCGCAGTCCTCGATCGCCCCGGACGGCATCACGGTCGCCGACCTGGTCGCCCGCGGGCGCTACCCGCACCAGGGCCTGCTGCGCCAGTGGTCCGGCGAGGACGAGCGGATCGTCCAGGAGTCGATGGCGGCCACCGGCGTCGGCGAGCTGGCCGGGCGCTACGTGGACGAGCTGTCCGGCGGCCAGCGGCAGCGCGTGTGGATCGCCATGGCGCTCGCCCAGCAGACGCCGCTGCTGCTCCTGGACGAGCCGACGACCTACCTGGACATCCAGCACCAGATCGAGGTGCTGGACCTGTGCGCCACGCTGCACGAGGAGCAGGGCCGCACCCTCGTCGCCGTCCTGCACGACCTCAACCACGCGGCCCGCTACGCGACCCACCTGATAGCCATGCGCGGCGGCGAGATCATCGCCGAGGGCGCGCCCGGCGAGGTGGTCACGGCCGACCTGGTGGAACGGGTCTTCGGGCTGAAGTGCCAGGTCATCGACGATCCCGAGACGGGCACCCCGCTGGTGGTCCCGGCCGCGCGCAAGGCCCGCGTACGGGTGCCGGAGGCTGCGGCCGCCAAGGGGTGAGGGCCCGGGGTGCCTTTGGTTGGCGGCCGTGCGTCGGGAGTACCCGGTCGCGGTACGGGCGGAGGTGCCTCGCGTTCGTCGAGCCGGCTTCCGTCCGTCCGGCTGCGGCAGCGTCCTCAGTCGCGTTCGTCCGGCTGCGGCAGCGTCCTCAACCGCGTCCGTCCGGCTACAGCAGCGTCCTCAGCCGCAGCAGGTCGCGCAGGCCGGCCTCCAGGCGTACCCGGCCGGTGGCCCAGGCCGCGGCGAAGTGGAGCCGTCCGTCCACCAGGGCCACCAGGTCGTCCCCGGACATGGCCAGCCGGATCTGCGCCTTGCCGGGCGGGGGACCGGCGACCTGGGTGACGTCCTGGATGCTGCCGCCCGCCAGGCGGCCCAGGAACGTGGCGTCGAGATCGGTGATGTGGCAGCTCAGTGAGCGGTCCATCGCGGCGGCGCGGCGGACGTCGCCTTCGGCGGCGGAGAGGTTCTGAGCCAGCCGGTCGAGGGCGGCGCGGCATTGTTCCAGAGTGGCCATCGTGATCGACGATACGCCGGGCCGGGGCGATACGGCCCGGTCGTGCGGCTTGGTCATGCGGTCCGGTCGCGGCTTGGTCGTGCGGCGGGTTCGGATGACGGGGCCGCGGGGCGGGGGAGGGGGCCCGCTGTCCATCCGGTGGCTGGTGCGCGGGTGCGGACGGGGTTCGGGGTAGCGTCGGAGCATGCAGGAGCCGAGGCCCGGCGCGGAGCCGGGGGCGCGGGAGAGCGCCGAGGTGGCAGCCGATCGGGAGGCGGCCGGACGCGTGGTGCCCGAGGAGGGGCGACGCGTGGCGCCCGAAGAGGGGCACGGTGTCCGCCCGGCCTCCGGGCGCGCGGACGCGGGGGACGAGCCGGGTGAGGGGGCTTCCTCCGCTGAGCCGGACGAGCGGGGCGGCGTATCGTCCGCGTCGTCCGAGGGGGATGCCGAAGGGGATCACGCCGTGGCGGCTCCGGAGGCGACGGACCTGACAGACACCGCGGACGCCGTCCCCGAGCCGGACCGGGCCGAGCCGCCCGCCCCCCAGCCCCTGGGCATCCCCGTCACGCCCACCGGCGATGCCGCTGTGGACGCCCGGCTGGCGCGGTTGGCAGACGTGGACCACCTCGCCGTGAGCGGTCACCTGCGCGTGTACGAGGATGTGCACCGTGGCCTGCGCGACGTGCTGGCCGGCCTGGACCAGCGTCCGGGCCCGCCTGCCCACGAACCGCATCGCCCGCAGGGATCCCATCGATCTCACGAAGATCATGAGATGCACTGAGCCCACGGGATTCACCGAACCTCCGGGGGAGCCCACGAGACGCGTCGGTTCCGCGAGGTCCACCGAGCCCCCGAAGGTTCACTGATCGCGATCTCGTCAGCTTCACCGACCGCGAAACCCATAACCCCCACGAAACCCATAACCCTCACAAACCCGTCCCCCCCCACAAACCCCACGAGCACAGGAGCTGAACCACAGGTGGCAGGAGTGGCACGACGCCGACTCGACGCGGAGCTGGTGCGCCGCAAGCTGGCCCGTTCGCGGGAGCACGCGAGCCAGCTGATCGCCGCGGGTCGGGTGACCGTCGGCGGGGCGACGGCGACCAAGCCCGCCACGCAGGTGGAGACCAGCGCCGCCCTGGTCGTCCGGGCCGACGAGAACGACCCCGACTACGTCTCGCGCGGCGGGCACAAGCTCGCCGGCGCCTTCGAGGCGTTCGTCCCGCTCGGCCTGAAGATCGAGGGGCGGCGGGCGCTGGACGCGGGCGCCTCCACCGGTGGCTTCACCGACGTCCTGCTGCGGGCCGGTGCCGGGCACGTGGTCGCCGCGGACGTCGGGTACGGGCAGCTCGCCTGGTCGCTGCAGAGCGACGACCGCGTCACCGTGAAGGACCGGACGAACGTCCGCGAACTGACCCTGGAGGACATCGACGGGCAGCCGGTCGACCTCGTGGTCGGGGACCTGTCCTTCATCCCGCTGGGGCTCGTCCTGCCCGCCCTCGTGCGCTGCGCGGCGCCGGACGCCGATCTGGTGCTGATGGTCAAGCCGCAGTTCGAGGTGGGCAAGGAGCGGCTGGGCAGCGGCGGCGTGGTGCGCAGCGCGGAGCTGCGGGCCTCGGCGGTGCGCGGGGTCGCGGAGCGGGCGGCGGCGCTCGGACTGGGCGTGGCGGGCGTGACGGCCAGCCCGTTGCCGGGGCCGTCCGGCAACGTCGAGTACTTTCTGTGGCTGCGCGCCGGGGCGCCCGCACTCGACCCGGCGGATGTCGACCGTGCAGTGGCGGAGGGGCCCCGTTGACCAACACTCAGGCAGTGAACGACGTGGAACAGACACACACGAACCAGGCGGTTGCGGACCATGAGGCAATTAACCGGGCGGGCGACCGCACGGACGGGGACGGGGGAGCGGGCGGCTGGTCCGTTGGGGGGCACCCCGCTTCGGACGAACGGCCCGCTGAGGGCGACCGCTCCGTTTCGGGTGACCAGCTCGTCGGGGACGACCGGACGACGGCCGGCCCGATGGTGAACAGCGCAGCCGCGGGCACCCAGGCCGGGCCCCGGGCCGAGGCAGCGGACGCCCCGACCAACCGCACCGTCTTCCTGCTCGCGCACACCGGCCGCCCCGCGGCCGTCCGCAGCGCCGAGCTCGTCGTGGACGGCCTGCTGCGCAGCGGCATCGGCGTGCGGGTGCTGGCGGAGGAGGCCGCCGACCTGCCGCTGCCGCCCGCCGTCGAGCTGGTCGACTCCGAGCACCACGCGGCCGAGGGCTGCGAGCTCCTGGTCGTCCTCGGCGGTGACGGCACGCTGCTGCGCGGCGCCGACTTCTCCCGCACGTCCGGGGTGCCGATGCTCGGCGTCAACCTCGGCCGGGTCGGCTTCCTGGCGGAGGCCGAGCGGGACGACCTGGACAAGGTCGTCGACCGGGTCGTCACCCGCTCGTACGAGGTCGAGGAGCGGATGACGCTCGACGTCCTCGTCCGCAAGAACGGCAACGTCGTGCACACCGACTGGGCGCTGAACGAGGCCTCGGTGGAGAAGGCCGCGCGGGAGCGGATGCTGGAGGTCGTCACGGAGGTCGACGGCCGCCCGGTGTCCCGCTTCGGCGGTGACGGCGTGGTGTGCGCGACCCCGACCGGCTCGACCGCGTACGCGTTCTCGGCGGGCGGGCCGGTGGTCTGGCCCGAGGTCGAGGCGCTGCTGATGGTCCCGATCAGCGCGCACGCGCTGTTCGCCAAGCCGCTGGTGACCTCGCCGCAGTCCGTGCTGGCGGTGGAGGTCCAGCCGGAGACGCCCAACGGCGTGCTGTGGTGCGATGGCCGGCGCACGGTGGAGCTCCCCGCCGGCGCCCGGGTGGAGGTCCGGCGCGGCGCGGTCCCGGTCCGCCTGGCCCGCCTGCACCACGCGTCCTTCACGGACCGGCTGGTGGCGAAGTTCGCCCTTCCGGTCGCGGGTTGGCGGGGGGCGCCGCAGTAAGGCGGCGGGACGAGGGGCCCGGTCCGGGCGGGGCGAGGGCTACCCGCTGTGGCGTGCGCGGTACCGGGTCCGGCGTAGGCGTACGCCGCCCGGTGTGCCGTTCGCGGCGGCTGTGGAACGGGGGCGGCCTCCGCCCTCCCCCCACCCCGTCCCGTAACCGGACGTACCGTGCGGCACCGCCCCGTGCGGAGGGGGCGGCCGTCGCGGTGCGGGCCCCCTACCTCGTAAGGTCGTACCCGTGTTGGAGGAGATGCGGATCCGGTCCCTGGGCGTCATTGACGATGCCGTCGTCGAGCTGTCGCCGGGTTTCACGGCGGTGACGGGCGAGACGGGCGCGGGCAAGACCATGGTCGTCACCAGCCTCGGACTGCTGCTCGGTGGCCGCGCCGACCCCGCCCTGGTGCGGATCGGCGCCAAGACCGCCGTCGTGGAGGGACGTATCGCCCTCGGGCCGACGGCGCCGGCCGCCGTCCGGGCCGAGGAGGCGGGCGCGGAACTGGACGACGGGGCGTTGCTCATCAGCCGCACGATCTCGGCCGAGGGCCGCTCGCGCGCTCATGTGGGCGGCCGGGCCGTCCCGGTCGGTCTGCTGGGCGAGTTGGCGGACGACCTGGTGGCGGTGCACGGCCAGACCGACCAGCAGGGGCTGCTGCGCCCGGCGCGCCAGCGGCAGGCCCTGGACCGCTACGCGGGCGAGTCGGTCTCCGGCCCGCTCGCCGCGTACACCACCGCCTACCGCAGGCTGCGCGCCGTGACCGCCGAACTGGACGAGCTGACGACCCGGGCGCGCGAGCGGGCCCAGGAAGCCGACCTGCTGCGCTTCGGCCTGGAGGAGATCGCGGCGGTCGAGCCGCTGCCCGGCGAGGACGCCGAACTGGCGGCCGAAGCCGAGCGGCTCGGGCACGCCGAGGCGCTGGCTTCCGCCGCGTCCCAGGCGCACGTCGCGCTGGCCGGCGACCCGGAGGACCCGGAGGGCATCGACGCGACCACGCTGGTGGCCGGGGCGCACCGGGTGCTGGAGGCCGTACGGTCCCACGACCCGGCGCTGGCCGGGCTCGCCGACCGCCTCGGTGAGATCGGCATCCTGCTGTCCGACGTGGCGGGCGAGCTGGCGGGTTACGCGGACGGGCTGGACGCCGACCCGCTGCGGCTGGCCGCCGTCGAGGAGCGCCGGGCCGCGCTGACCCACCTGACGCGCAAGTACGGCGAGGACATCGCGGCGGTGCTGGCCTGGTCCGAGGCGAGCGCAGCGCGGCTGGCGGAACTGGACAACGACGACGACCGGATCGCCGAACTCACGGAGGAACGGGACGCGCTGCGCGCGGAACTGGGCGAGCTGGCCCAGGCGCTGACCGACGCCCGTACGGCGTCGGCGAAGCGATTCGCCGACGCGGTGACCGCCGAACTCGCCGAGCTGGCCATGCCACACGCCCGGGTGAGCGTGGAGATCCGGCAGACCGAGGTCGCCGAGGACGCCGACGGCATCGAGGTCGGCGGCCGGACGGTGGCCTACGGAGCGACCGGCGCGGACGAGGTCGAACTGCTGCTCGCCCCGCACCCGGGCGCCCCGCCGCGCCCCATCGCCAAGGGGGCGTCGGGCGGTGAGCTGTCCCGCGTGATGCTGGCCGTGGAGGTCGTCTTCGCCGGTACGGACCCGGTCCCGACCTACCTCTTCGACGAGGTGGACGCGGGCGTCGGCGGCAAGGCCGCCGTGGAGGTCGGCCGCCGCCTGGCCCGGCTGGCCCGGACCGCGCAGGTCGTCGTCGTCACCCACCTGCCCCAGGTCGCCGCCTTCGCGGACCGCCAGCTCCTGGTCGAGAAGACCAACGACGGGTCCGTGACGCGCAGCGGCGTCACCGTCCTGGAAGGCGAGGACCGGGTCCGCGAACTGTCCCGGATGCTCGCCGGGCAGGAGGACTCGGAGACGGCCCGGGCGCACGCGGAGGAACTGCTGGAGACGGCGCGGGCGGGGCGCTGAGGGGCGGGGGATCTTTCTTGCTGTCTTCTCCGCGGGGTGGGTGGCTCCGGTGGGTGGGTGGCCCTCCGGTGGGTGGGTGGCTCCGCCGGGTGGGTGGCCTTTCCGTGCCGGTCTTTCCGCAGGGTGGGCGGTCCTCCGCCGGGTGGGCGGCTGACCGTCCGGAGGTGGGTGGCCTTTTCGCGGGGGCGGTGATCCTCTGGCGAGGGGGCGGCCTTCCCGTGCCTCCTCTCCGTGCCGTTCTCTCCGCCGGGTGGGTGGTCCCTTGAAGGGGGGGCGGCCTTCCGTGGGGTGGGCGGGCCTCCTGTGGGACGGGTGGCCGGGGCGGCTCTTCTGTATGGCGGGCGGGCCTCCCGTAGGACGGGAGGCTTTCCTGTAGGGCAGGTGGCGCTCCTGTAGGACAGGCGGCGCTCCTGTAGGACAGGCGGCGCTCCCGTAGGACAGGCGGCGCTCCCGTAGGACGGGTGGCCCTCGCACCCCGTCGTCCTCCCTCCCGAACCATCCGGAAGCCGTCCGCGCCCGGGGCTCTCGCGGCGGTCCGCGGCCCCCGGGTTTCCCCGCGCCTCTTGCGGGCACGCGGTGCTCCGTGCCGCCGGGCAGGTGACCCGGTGGCGGGGAGGGGCAGTGCATGGACGCGACGGAAGCGTTACCGTCCGCCGGGCGCGGGGCGGTCCGCAGGGCCGCGCGCAGCCCCGCCGTGGAGGCCGCGGCGCGCGGGGGTTTCGTCGCCCGCGGGGTGATCCACCTCTTGGTGGGCGTGCTGGCGGTGCGCGTCGCCTTCGGTGACACCGGCCAACAGGCCGATCGCGGCGGGGCGCTGGCGGAGCTGGCGAGGCAGCCGTTCGGCGAGGTCCTGATCTGGACGTTGGGCGTCGGACTGGCCGGGATGGCGCTGTGGCGGCTCTCTGAGGTCGTCGTCGGCGCGGCCGGGCCCGAGGGGAAGAAGGCCGGAAAACGGCTGCTCTCGGCCGTGCGCTGCGTCTTCTACGCCGTCGTCGCCTTCTCCGTCCTGTCCTTCGCCGCCGGCGAGCAGGGCAGCGGGAGCGGGGGCAGTGACCGGCAGTCCCGCGACGTGACGGCGCGGGCCATGGAGCTCCCGGGCGGCCGGTGGGGCGTGGGGGTGGCCGGAGCGGTGATCGTCGGGGCCGGAATCTGGATCGGCGTGCAGGCCGCCCGGCGTTCCTTCCGCAAACGCCTCCGCCGTGACGAGATGTCTCCCGCGATGAAACGACTTGTCGACATTCTCGGAGTGGCGGGCGGCGTCGCGCGCGGCGGGGTGCTCGCGGTGGCCGGGGCGTTCCTGATCCGGGCGGCGGCCGAGTTCGACCCTCAGGACGCGAAGGGCATGGACGACACGCTGCGTTCCTTCGCCGACACCCCGGCCGGGCCGTGGCTGCTGGTCGTCATCGCGCTCGGGCTGGCGCTGTTCGGCCTCTTCTCCTTCGCCGTGGCTCGGTGGCGGCGGGTGTGATCGTGGCCGGGGAGGGCCGGGTGTGACGCGGACGACGCCCTCCGCAGCCGACAGCCAATAACCGATAGCCGACAGCCGACCGGACCGCGTGCCAGGGCGTCCTGCCGTACACCTCCCGCACCGGCAAGGTGGCCGGACCCGAGCGCCGCGCACCAGACCCTCCCGGCACGCCGTTCCCGAATGACCACCAGGACCACCCGGGCCGACCGACCACCGCCCCGGGCACAAGCGTTCCCCACCCCTCCGGCACGCCCGGACCCCGTACCCTCCTCGGTGGACCATGTGGGGGTCCCACCTGCGATGGAGCGGGGCGCGCCACCCGTTACCCCTAGCGGGAGGCCCCGGAGCACGGACGCGGGCTGGCATCCTGGGCGCAGCGCGTACGACGTCCCGGCCCGGTCGCGGGCACGCGCCGCCACGGCCCGTACGCTTCCGGTCCTCCGTACGTCCTCGAACCAGGAGCCCCGCCGTGACCAGCACCCCGGCCCCGTCGCACGGTCAGCCGCCGCTGCGTGCGGTCCAGGTGCTGGGCCGCGGCAGCGCGGGGAGCGCCGCGCACGTCCGTTCGCTGGCCGCCGGGCTGGTCGCCCGGGGCGTGCGGGTGACGGTCTGCGCGCCGTCCGACACCGAGCACGCGTACGACTTCACGGGCACGGGCGCCCGCTTCGAACGGGTGCCGCCGTGTGCGGACCCCGGCAGCGTGGCCTCCCTGCGGACGGTCTGCGACGACGCCGACCTCGTGCACGCGCACGGCCTGCGGGCCGGGCTGCGCGCCTCGTTGGCGCTGAACGGCACGAAGGGCCGCCGTGTCCCGCTCGTCATCACCTGGCACACCAAGGCGCTCGCCGAGGGCCCGCAGGCCCGGCTCGTCCACCTGTTGGAGCGCAGGGTGGCGCGGACCGCCGCGGTGGTCCTGGGTGCTTGCTCCGACCTGGTGGACCGGGCCCGCGAACGCGGCGCCCGGGACGCGCGCCTGGCCCCCATCGCCCTGCCCGGCCGGAGCCCGGGCGGTCCGGAGCCGGCCGCGCGCGACCGCTTCCGCCGGGCGGAACTGGGGGCCGCGGGGCGCCCGTTGGTCCTCGTCGTCGGCCGGCTGGACCGTCACCAGGGCCTCGACTTCCTCCTGGACGCGGCCGGCGGCTGGCGGTCGCTGGACCCGCCGCCCCTGGTCGCCGTCGCCGGTGAGGGCGAGCTGCGCCCCGCCCTGCAACGCCGGGTGGTGGCCGAACGGTTGCCCGTCCGCCTGCTCGGCCGCCGCGACGACGTGCCGGAACTCCTCGCCGCCGCCGACCTGGTGGTGGTCCCCAGCCGCTGGGAAGGCCGCTCGCTGATCGCCCAGGAAGCCCTGCGCGCGGGCGTGCCCCTGGTGGCCACCGACGTCGGCGGCACCCGCGAACTGGTCGACCGGGCCGCGGAACTCGTCCCGTACGGCGACGCCCCCGCCCTCTCCCGCACGGTCGCCGCCCTGCTGGCCGACCCCGCCCGCCGCGCGGCCCTGGCCGCCGCCGGCCGCGCCCAGGCCGCCGGCTGGCCGACGGAGGACGACGTGGTGGCCCAGATCCTCAGCGTGTACGACGAGCTGACGCAACCGGGGCAGTGAGGACGGGGGCGGCCGGGGGCTGAGGGATCGCCGCCTGGTCGCTGCGGGATCGGCCGTCTGGTCTGAGGTCCCGGCCATCCGGTCACTGAGGTATCGGCCGTCCGGTCGTCGAGGATCGGGTCCCGCCCCGCGCGACGGGGCGGTGAGGACGGAGAGCCGCCCGGTCGCCGAGGAAACAGGCCCCACCCCGCGCGCCCCTTACGGATGCCGGATCTGATCCCACCACCCGCGCGCCCCGCCCGAAGTGGTGCTCACCGCCCCGTATGCCGCCGTGCCCGCAACGCCACCCGCAGCCCCAGCACCGTCTGCGGATCGTCCAGGTCCGTGCCCAGCAGCTGGGCGATCCTGGCCAGCCGGTCGTACAGCGTCTGCCGGTTGACGTTCAGGTCGCGCGCCGTCTCCGCCTTGCGGCCCGCGCGAGCCAGGTACGCCTCCAGGGTGGGGAGCAGCGGCTGGCGCGCGGTTTGGTCGTGGGTGAGCAGCGGGCCGATGGCGCGCGTCACGAAGGCCGCCAGGTCGTCGTGCTCGCGCATCCGCCAGAGCAG
This sequence comes from Streptomyces sp. NPDC003077, assembly GCF_040611095.1. Lineage (NCBI taxonomy): Bacteria > Bacillati > Actinomycetota > Actinomycetes > Kitasatosporales > Streptomycetaceae > Streptomyces > Streptomyces sp. NPDC003077. Next base: position 13,827 of record NZ_JBEXNM010000034.1, read on the forward strand.
GAGTTCGATGTCCAGGCGGCGCGCGTCGTGCCAGGGCTGGTCCGGGAGCCCCTGCGCGGCGGCGGCTGCCTCCGCGGCGTGCCGCAGGCCCGGGCCCGCCGCCGCCCAGTCGCCCGCCGCGCCGACCACCACCACCGGCCGCCGGTCCGCGGGCCGGGGCGGCGCGGCCCGCCGGAACCCCGCGTGCAGCGCCTCGGCGACCCGATCGGCGACGGCCTCCCGCTGCCCGGCGTCCCGCAGCCCCACCAGCAGCGGAACCCGCCCCTCCACCGGCCGCACGCCCAGCAGCACGGGCGCCCCCAGGGCCGTCAGCTCCTCCCGCAGCGCCTGTGCGAGCAGCGCCCAGTCACCGGGCCCGGGCAGCCCGGAGGACAGGCCCATGACCACCGGCAGCACCGGGCCCGCCGGACCGGTACCGGCCCGGAAGCCGAGCAGCCGGGCCTGCCCCGGCGCGTCGGCGGCGGTGATCCGGCCCTCCGCGAGATCGGCGAGGAAGTCGCCGCGCCCCCGGGCGGCGAGCACCTCCTCCTGCCGCGACTGGAGCATGACCACGGCCAGCAGGTCGGCGGCGCGCTCGGCCACGATGCGGTGCACCGGCGCGAGCGGCCCGCGGACCGGCAGCAGGACGAGCCGCGCGCGGACGGCCTCGGGCCCGTGGCCGCCACCGGGCACGTCCACCCGCAACCCGGTGCCGCGCAGCCCCTCCCACGCCCGCAGCGGATCGGCGTCACCCGGGGCCGCCGTCTCGTCCCCGTCCGGGCCCGCCGCGTACAGGGGGCTGCCGTCGGGGGCCTCCAGGCACAGCGGGTTGCCGGTGAAGGCGGCCAGCAGCCGCAGCACCTCGGGGGTGCCGCCGCCGCGCAGCAGCACGTCGGTGCACCGCCGCAGCACGTCGTCGGCGCGCCGCAGCAGCGCGTAGTGCCCGTTGACGATCGCGGTGTGGATCTCCTCGGTGACGGTGACGTAGGGGACCTCGCGGTGCAGCTGGATCAGCGGCAGCCCGCACGCCCGCGCCGCCTCCACCAGCGCCGTGGGCAGCGTCTCGAACCGGGAGCCCAGCTCCACCACGAGGGCCGCGATGTCGCGGTCGGCCAGGTTGCGGACGAATCTGCGCTGCTCGGAGGGGCGGGCACCCAGCCCCAGGCCGGTCGTCAGCAGCAGCTCGCCGCCCTTGAGCAGCGAGGCGATGTTCGGCACCTCACCGGCGTGCACCCACCGCACCGCCCGGTCCAGCCGCCGCTGCCCGGCCAGCACCTCCGGCAGCCCGCGCCGCAGCGCGGGCAGCTCCAGCGCCCTGCGTACCGTGATCTCCGCTTCGGTGTTCACTTCCGGCCCCATGGCGGGGAACGGTACCGGTAGGAGTCCAAGTGGAGGGCGGGGGTCCGTTTGGGGCCGTCTCCTCGTGGTGGTCCGGCCGTTGCCGCCGGGTCCGTGCCGCCCCGGTGAGCGCGGGTGCGGACTCTTGGGCGGGTGGTTTTTGGGTGCCGGTGAACGCCGGGGGCGTTGTCCTCAATCGCCGGACGGGCTTGATTCTGCCGGGCCGCCGACCGTCAGCCGGGGCGGAGGGATGGGGCCCGGCCCCCAGGCAGAGCCCCGGCCCCGTAGCTTTCCGGTAGCTGACGCCCCGTTAGTTCCTCCGACCTGGGATTTTATGATCCATTTCTACCGTTGTGTCGGTGGCTTCGTCCCGTGGCGCTGTCGTTTTCCTCGGAGTTCAGAGTGAGGGGGCTCGACGAAGTCAGTGGGGGTCGGGCCGGCACAGCGCTGCACTCGGCCCTTGGGAAACATGGCCGTCTCGGCCGTCCTCATGGCCGGGTCAGCCCGGCTTGACCGCCAGCGTCGCAAAATAGTGCGACATGTATGGAGCGGACGCGTTGGATTGGTGCGGCGCTTCCGTGAAGCCGGTGAGGACGAAACCCGCGGCGAGTTGCCCGCCGATCTGGTCGGTGAGGGTGTGGCTGTATTCAAGGGCGGCATCCGCGCCGAACTTCGCGGCGCGTTCCTCGGCGGAGTACTGCGTGACATCGCTGTAGGGCAGCTTGTGCACGACGATCATCTCGCCGCGCTCGTCGAGCGCCTCGTGGTCGAACAAGTACACATCGGGGTTGAGGAAGCCCGCGAGCAGAGTTCCGCCCGATCGCAGGACGCGGAAGCACTCACGCCACACCAGTGCCACGTCCGGTACGAACAGGTTGGAGACCGGATGGAATACGACGTCGAAAGTCGCGTCGCCGAAGGCGCTGAGGTCGCGCATGTCGCCCAGAACGGTGCGCAGCTCAAGTTTGTCGCGCGCCGCCACCATCTGGTCCTGGCCGAGCTGGCGGGGTGAGTTGTCGAACACGGTGACCCGCGCCCCCGCGGCGGCGAGGATCGGACCCTGCTGGCCACCGCCGGAGGCCAGGCACAACACGTCCTTGCCGGTCAGGTCCGTCGGCAGCCAGGAGCGGTCGACCGGCTCACGCCCGATGAGAACAATCGACCAGTCGCCCATGCGGGCGCGCTCGACATCCTCGGCACTCACCGGCCTCGACCACTCGCTGCCCTCTTGGACATACCTGTCCCAGGCTGCCCGATTGTGGGAAACGGGGTCGACAACGATGTCCTGCACGTTTGACTCCCTGCTACGCCGGCTGCCAAACGCTGACGTCGGGCTGGTGGCCTCTTTGCGTGATCTTTCCCAAGTCCTCTGGAAAATTTCGCTCATTCCTTGAAGGTCTGAGAGTGATGGTGACGCCAAGTCCTCCAGTACACACTCGTCGGCCTGCCGGACACTCACCTGCGCCGACGCGGCCAAACCCGGTCGTGCTCACCTGACCCCCAGCCCTGCGTCCTCCACGGCGGCCTGATCGGCCCGAACGCTGCCGGCCGCACCGGTCGTCCGCGTTGACGACGACCGGGACGCTCCGGGACACGAAGAGTGCAACTGCTTGAGTCGGAGGCGTGGATCCCGCCCACCTGCCGTATCCGGCACGGCCACGACATCCCCGCGCGGATTCCGACACGGGGAGCGGGATCCCCACACCTACCTACGCGCACGGGGACCGGGAACCCACACCTACCTACACCCCATAAGCCCCACTGGCCGTAAGCCGCAGTGCCGTGTCGATCAGGGGCACATGGCTGAACGCCTGGGGGAAGTTGCCCACCTGGCGTTGGGCGCGGGAGTCCCACTCCTCGGCCAGGAGGCCCAGGTCGTTGCGGAGGGAGAGCAGGCGTTCGAAGAGTTTGCGGGCCTCCTCGACGCGGCCGATCATCGCCAGGTCGTCGGCCAGCCAGAACGAGCAGGCCAGGAACGCGCCCTCGTCGCCTTCCAGGCCGTCGACGCCCGCGTCCTCGCCGGAGGTGGGGTAGCGCAGGACGAAGCCGTCGGGGGTGCCCAGTTCGCGCTGGATGGCCTCGATGGTGCCGATGACGCGCTTGTCGTCGGGGGGGAGGAAGCCCATCTGCGGGATGAGGAGCAGGGAGGCGTCCAGTTCCCGGGAGCCGTAGGACTGGGTGAAGGTGTTGCGCTCGGGGTCGTAGCCCTTCTCGCAGACCTCGCGGTGGATGGTGTCGCGCAGCGTGCGCCAGCGCTCCAGGGGGCCGTCCACGTCGCCGGACTCGATGAGTTTGATCGTGCGGTCCACGGCGACCCAGGTCATGACCTTGGAGTGGACGAAGTGGCGCTTGGGGCCGCGGACCTCCCAGATGCCCTCGTCCGGGTCCTGCCAGTGCTGCTCGACCCATTCGATCAGCTTGAGCTGGAGCATGGAGGCGTAGTCGTTGCGGGCCAGGCCGGTGTTGTGGGCCAGGTGCAGCGCCTCGATGACCTCGCCGTACACGTCGAGCTGGACCTGGCCGGCGGCGCCGTTGCCGATCCGGACGGGCGTGGAGTTCTCGTAGCCGGGCAGCCAGCTCAGCTCGTTCTCGCCGAGTTCCCGCTCGCCTGCGATGCCGTACATGATCTGGAGGTTCTCCGGGTCGCCGGCGACCGCGCGCAGCAGCCACTCGCGCCAGGCGCGGGCCTCCTCGCGGTAGCCGGTGCGCAGCAGCGAGGAGAGGGTGATCGCGGCGTCGCGGAGCCAGGTGAAGCGGTAGTCCCAGTTGCGGGAGCCGCCGATGTCCTCGGGCAGGGAGGTGGTCGGCGCGGCGACGATGCCGCCGGTCGGCGTGTACGTGAGGGCCTTGAGGGTGATCAGCGAGCGGACCACCGCGTCCCGGTACGGCCCGTGGTACGTGCACTGCTCGACCCACTCGCGCCAGAACTCCTCGGTGGCCTCCAGCGCGGCCTCCGCGTCCGGCACCGGCGGCGGCTCGTGGTGCGAGGCCTGCCAGCTGATCGCGAAGGCGACCCGCTCGCCGGCGGAGACGGTGAAGTCGGAGTAGGTGGTGAGGTCCTTGCCGTAGGTCTCGGCACCGGCGTCCAGCCACACCGAGTCGGGGCCGGCCACCGCGGCCGTCCGGGAGTCCACCTTGTGCACCCACGGCACGACCCACCCGTAGGAGAACCGCAGCCGCAGCGCCGAGCGCATCGGCACCCGGCCGCTGACGCCCTCCACGATGCGGATGACCTTCGGCGCGCCGTCCCGGGGCGGCATGAAGTCGATCACGCGGACGGTGCCGCGCGGGGTGTCCCACTCGGACTCCAGGACGAGGGAGTCGCCCTGGTAGCGCCGGCGGTCGGCGGGGGCGGGCTCCCCCTGGGGGCTGTACGCGGGCCCCAGCCGCCAGAATCCGTGTTCCTCGGTGCCCAGCAGCGCCGCGAACGCCGCCGGTGAGTCGAATCGCGGCAGGCAGAGCCAGTCCAGGGTGCCGTCACGGCACACCAGACCGGCGGTCTGCATGTCGCCGATGAGTGCGTAGTCCTCGATCCGCCCGGCCACGTGCATCTCCCGTCGAACTCACTGGAGGGACGCCCCCCTGGGGACGTGTGATCTTCCGTCCTGACCATGAAACTGCGTCGAGCGTCGGGTCCGGAAATCGGGCGGGACTGCGCCGTGCCGGATGGCTCGTAGGGAAGGCGAAGGCCCGGAACGGACCCGCGCGTTCAGGTGCCCGAGCAGAATACGACGCACACGAGTGATCCGCGCGCCCACCGGGGCGCGTGTGACGGGCCGAACGGGTGGCCGCGGCGGGCGTGGCCACCCGGCGGTGCCGACGGGGTGGCGATCATCCGTACGAGTGGCCGGAACGGGCCGGCGGCGGGGCGCCGGGGAGCGGCCCCGGCCACCCTCCGGCAGCCCAGAAGTGGATCTTGAACGGGCGCGCCCGTCCGCGTCACCGGGCGTGGCCGGGCGCGACCACGCCCGGTCGCTGATAGCCTGGTACCCCGTGGACGGTGGGCCTCAGCAGTAGCCGCGGCACCCCCGCACCGCAGCGAAAGGCACCCCTCGCAGAGCCGGGGGCAAGGCCGAATCGCACCCCTCACCAGCGACCACGGGAGCTCCCTCTTGGCCATGCCGCCCAAATCCTCGACGACCAAGCACCTCTTCGTCACCGGGGGCGTCGCCTCCTCGCTCGGCAAGGGGCTCACCGCCTCCAGCCTGGGAGCGCTGCTGAAGGCTCGGGGCCTTCGGGTCACGATGCAGAAGCTGGACCCGTACCTGAACGTCGACCCCGGCACGATGAACCCGTTCCAGCACGGTGAGGTCTTCGTCACCGACGACGGCGCCGAGACCGACCTGGACATCGGCCACTACGAGCGCTTCCTGGACGTGGACCTGGACGGGTCCGCGAACGTCACCACCGGCCAGGTCTACTCCACCGTGATCGCCAAGGAGCGGCGCGGCGAGTACCTGGGCGACACCGTGCAGGTCATCCCGCACATCACCAACGAGATCAAGCACCGCATCCGGCGTCTGGCCACCGACGACGTGGACGTCGTCATCACCGAGGTCGGCGGCACGGTCGGCGACATCGAGTCGCTGCCGTTCCTGGAGACCGTGCGCCAGGTCCGGCACGAGGTCGGCCGGGACAACGTCTTCGTCGTGCACATCTCGCTGCTGCCCTACATCGGCCCCTCCGGCGAGCTGAAGACCAAGCCGACCCAGCACTCCGTCGCCGCGCTGCGCAACATCGGCATCCAGCCGGACGCCATCGTGCTGCGCGCCGACCGCGAGGTGCCCGCCGCCATCAAGCGCAAGATCTCGCTGATGTGCGACGTGGACGAGGCCGCGGTCATCGCCTGCCCGGACGCCCCCTCCATCTACGACATCCCCAAGGTCGTGCACGCCGAGGGCCTGGACGCCTACGTCGTCCGCAAGCTGGACCTGCCGTTCCGCGACGTGGACTGGACCCAGTGGGCCGACCTGCTGGACCGCGTCCACAACCCCCGGCACGAGGTCAAGGTCGCGCTGGTCGGCAAGTACATCGACCTGCCCGACGCGTACCTGTCGGTCACCGAGGCGCTGCGGGCCGGCGGTTTCGCCAACCGCGCCAAGGTGTCCATCAAGTGGGTCACCTCGGACGACTGCAAGACCCCGGCCGGCGCCCGTGAGCAGCTCGGCGACTGCGACGCGATCTGCGTCCCCGGCGGCTTCGGCGACCGCGGCGTGGACGGCAAGGTCGGCGCGATCACCTACGCCCGCGAGAACAAGATCCCGCTGCTGGGCCTGTGCCTGGGCCTCCAGTGCGTGGTCATCGAGGCGGCGCGCAACCTGGCGGGCATCGCGGAGGCCAACTCCACCGAGTTCGACCCCGCCACCGCCCACCCGGTGATCTCCACCATGGCCGAGCAGATGGACATCGTCGCCGGTCAGGGCGACCTGGGCGGCACCATGCGGCTGGGCCTGTACCCGGCGAAGCTGGCCGAGGGCTCCATCGTCCGCGAGGTCTACGACGACCAGCCGTACGTCGAGGAGCGCCACCGCCACCGCTACGAGGTCAACAACGCCTACCGCGCCGAGCTGGAGCAGAAGGCGGGCCTGGTGTTCTCCGGCACCTCCCCGGACAACAAGCTGGTGGAGTACGTGGAGTACCCGCGCGAGGTCCACCCGTACCTGGTCGCCACCCAGGCGCACCCCGAGCTGCGCTCCCGGCCGACCCGTCCGCACCCGCTGTTCGCCGGCCTGGTGAAGGCCGCCGTCGAGCGCAAGACGGGCGCGGGCACCACGGGCAAGAAGGCCGCGCAGAAGTAAGAAGAAGAGAAGAAGCGAAGACAGAGAAGCAAGGACTTCTTACTCGGTTCTTCGGGCGCCACGGCGCCACGCGCGGGGGCGCCCGCGCGGACGTTTTACGGTTGCCGGGGTACGGACCATCGCGGTCCGTGCCCCGGTTTCCGCGTTCCCGGGTGACGACAGCCGCCGTACCGGGCACCGGAGACCCCGGTGCCGCCGGGCGCCGCGCACGTCGGACCCGGCCGGCCCGGGCGTACGGAAGGCAATTCCGGGCGCCGCACCGCCACCGTTCCTCCGGGGCGGCGCGGCCCCGCGTCGACGAGGAGGATGTGCATGGCCGTCAAGGACACGCCCGAGGAGTGGCAGGTCACCGGGACCAGGACGCCGTTCGAGGGCAAGAAGACCGGCGTCCGGTCGGACGACGTCGTGATGCCCGACGGCTCCACCGCCACCCGGGACTACCAGGTCCACCCCGGTTCGGTGGCGGTGCTCGCCCTCGACGACGAGGGCCGGGTGCTGGTGCTGCGGCAGTACCGGCACCCCGTTCGGCACAAGCTCTGGGAGCTCCCCGCCGGGCTGCTGGACGTCCCCGGCGAGAACCCGCTGCACGCGGCGCAGCGCGAGCTGTACGAGGAAGCCCACGTCAAGGCCGAGGACTGGCGGGTCCTCGTCGATCTCTACACCAGCCCGGGCGGCTCCGACGAGGCCGTACGGGTCTTCCTCGCGCAGGGGCTCTCCGCGGCGGAGGGCGAGCGGTTCGAGGCCGTGGGGGAGGAGGCGGACATGGAGCTGGCCCGGGTGCCGGTCGGTGACCTGGTGCGCGGCGCGCTCGCCGGGGAGCTGCACAACACGTGCCTGGTGGCCGGCGTCCTGGCGCTGACGGCGGCGCGGGCGGGCGACGGCCTGGACGCGCTGCGCCCGGCCGAGGCCCCGTGGCCGGCGCGGCCCTTCGAGGCGTAGGGCGGTGGGGGCCGCGCACGCTCGGTGATGTGGCTGGTTCGTGGTGGTCGGGGGGTGGCCGGTTCGTGGCGCCGGTATTCGGACGCGTGGGGAGCCGGTTTCCGGTCGTGGGGGAGCCGGTTTCCGATCGAGAGAGCCGGTTTCCGGACGTGGCGAGCCGGTCTTTGCACGCGGGGACGAGGCGCGGCCGAGGCCCCACCCCGCCGGTCAGATCATCCACTGATCCGATTGAGGGACCAACAGCCCTGGCCATCCGGGGTTGTGACGGGCCGTGAACTACGCTCGGTCGCGTGCCCGCCCGCGACCGGGGCGGGGCCGTAAGCGCAGGTGGACGGGAGCGTGGCCCGTGACGGATCAGGCGGTGGACGGGCGGCGGGTCCCGTCGAGCACGGGGGGACAGACGGCGACGCGGAGCCGGGGCGGCGGGGCGCGGCCGAGGGCGGGCCGGGCCGGGGGCGCGGCGCGGCCGGCCGTGGAGGTGCGGGCGCCCGTCGAGCCGCCCGCGTTCGTCGGCCGGGAACGCGAGATCAAGGCGTTGCGCGCCGACATCGAGCGCACCGGCCTGGACACCCTGTCCGGCCGCCGCGGCGCCCGCAGCCGCGTCCTGCTGGTCGCCGGCCGCCCCGGCTCGGGCCGGACCGCCCTCGCCGAGGAGCTGGCCCGGCGGCTCGCGGCGGACTACCCCGACGGCCTGCTCCGGGCGCGGCTGAGCGTGCCCGGCGGCGGCCCCGTCCCCACCGCCCACATCGCCCGCGAACTGCTCCTCGCCCTCGACGTGCCCACCCCGCCCGGCGCCTCCGAGGACGAGCTGACCCAGGCGCTGCGCGGCGCGCTGGCCGACCGCCGGGCGCTGCTGCTGCTGGACGACGCGCCGGGCGCGGCGCACGTCGAGCCGCTGGTCCCGGACGCGCCGGAGTGCCTGGTCGTGGTGGTGTCCGAGGGGCCGCTGACCGGCATCTCCGACGTCCGGCCGTGCACGCTGGGCGGGCTGGGCGGCGCCGCCGCGCTCGATCTGCTGGGCCGGTGGGCGGGCCCGACCCGGATCACCGTGGACCCGCGGTCCGCGGAATCCGTCGTCGAGGAGTGCGGCGGGCTGCCCGCCGCCATCATCATGGCGGGCGGACGGCTCGCGGCCCGGCCCAAGGAGTCGGTCGCCGACCTGCTGACGGCGCTGCGCGACGCCCCGGCGGCCGGCCCTCCGCAGGCCCGGCTGCTGCACCTGGTGTACGCGGACCTGCCGCAGCCCCGGGCCCGGACGCTGCGGCTGCTCACCCTGGCCCCGGCCGGGCTGGTGGACGCGCACACCGCGTCGGCGCTGGCCGGGTGCTCGGTCGCGGCGGCCGAGGCGGCGCTGCGGGATTTCGTGGCGCTCGGCCTGCTGCACGCCGTCGCCACGGAATCCGAAGGCGGTGCCGAGGACGGGGACAGCGCGCCGCGCGCCCGCTACCGGCTGCCCGGCTGCCTGTACGCGCCGGTGCGGGCGCTGCTGGACGAGCACGAGCGCCCGGCCGAGATCCGGCTCGCCCGCGCGCGGATGCTGGAGCGGACGGTGCGGCTGCTCCAGTCCTGCCGGGCGATGGCGGAACCGGCCGGTTCGCCGGCCCGGCAGCGGGTGGAGGGGCTGCCGCGTTCGCTGCGCTTCACGTCGGCCGCGACCGCCGCCGCGTGGCTGCGCGAGCGGCGTACGGCGCTGCTGGACGCGGCCCGGATCGCGGTCGCCGACGGTGAACTGGACACGCTGGACCGGCGGTTGATGGCCGCGCTGGTGCGTACGCTGATCGCCCATCAGGGGGACGAGGCCGCCGCGCCGGATCTGTACGCGCTGCACGGACTGGTCCTGGAGGTCGCCGAACGGCGGGGCCTGGCGCGGGAGAAGGCCGCCGCGCTGCTCAACTTGGCCGATCTGGACGCCCGGGCGGGCCGGACGGTGGACGCGCTCGCCCGTTACCGCGGGGCGCTGGACGCGGCGCGTTCGGTGCGCGACCCGATCGCGACCGGCCGCGCGCTGGAGTCAATCGGTGGCGCATACACGGAGTTGGGGGACTGGCAGCGGGCCGCGGACTGGTACGGGCGGGCGCTGGAGCTGCGGTTGGCCCGGGGTGAGGGCGCGGACGCGGCGCGGCTGCACGGCCGGACCGGTGCGGTGCTCACCTACGCGGCGCGCTGGGGCGAGGCGCTCAAGCAGTGGCGGGCCGCCGCGGGTGCCCACCGGCGGCTCGGTGACCTGGCCGGACAGGCGCGGGCGATGGGGGAGGTGGCGCGGGTGCAGGAGTACGCCGGGCGGGCCCAGGAGGCGCTGCGGACCTGCCAGGAGGCGCTGGCCCTGGCGTCGCGGGCGGCGGACCGGCGGCTGGAGGCGGCGCTGCGGCTGCGGATCGCGGACACCTTGGAGAGGCTCGGTGACCCGTCGGCGGCCCGGCCGCACCGCGAGGCGGGTGAGCAACTGCTGCGCGATAACGCTGAGTGACCTGCGAAATCGGTAGTGCAGCCAGTGAAGATTGATGCTTTGCAAGGCTAGACAACAGGAGATCCTTCAATAGACTGGCTGGGCCGCGCTCGCCGCGGTCTGTCCGGTCATGCGTCGCATGTCACGGATTGCCCCCAATAGCTCTCTTATCAAGGACCGTGATCGACGTGAAGGTCGGTATCCCCCGCGAGGTCAAGAACAACGAGTTCCGGGTGGCGATCACGCCCGCCGGTGTGCACGAGCTGGTGCGCAACGGCCACCAGGTCTTCGTCGAGAAGGACGCCGGTGTCGGCTCCTCCATCACGAACGAGGAGTACGTCGCCGCCGGCGCCGCGATCCTCGGCACCGCCGACGAGGTCTGGGCCACCGCCGACCTGCTGCTGAAGGTCAAGGAGCCGATCGCGGAGGAGTACCACCGCCTGCGCAAGGACCAGACCCTCTTCACCTACCTGCACCTGGCCGCCTCCCGCGAGTGCACCGACGCCCTGCTGGAGTCCGGCACCACCGCCATCGCGTACGAGACGGTGGAGACGGCCAACCGCCAGCTCCCGCTGCTCGCCCCGATGTCCGAGGTCGCGGGCCGGATCGCCCCGCAGGTCGGCGCCTACCACCTGATGCGCCAGGCCGGCGGTCGCGGCATCCTGCCGGGCGGCGTCCCGGGTGTCGCGGCGGGCAAGGCCGTCGTCATCGGCGGCGGCGTCTCCGGCTGGAACGCGGTGCAGATCGCCGTGGGCCTGGGCTTCCACGTCACCCTGCTCGACAAGGACATCAACAAGCTGCGCGAGGCGGACAAGATCTTCGGCACCAAGGTGCAGACGATCGTCTCCAACGCCTTCGAGCTGGAGAAGGCCGTCGTCGAGGCCGACCTGGTCATCGGCGCCGTCCTGATCCCGGGTGCCAAGGCCCCGAAGCTGGTCACCAACGAGCTGGTCGCCAAGATGAAGCCGGGAAGTGTCCTTGTCGACATTGCGATCGACCAGGGCGGCTGCTTCGAGGACTCCCGTCCCACCACGCACGCCGAGCCGACCTTCGAGGTCCACAACTCGGTCTTCTACTGCGTCGCCAACATGCCGGGCGCCGTCCCCAACACCTCCACCCACGCGCTGACCAACGCCACGCTGCCCTACATCGTGGAACTGGCCAACCGCGGCTGGGTCGAGGCGCTGCGCCGTGACGCCGCGCTGGCCAAGGGTTTGAACACGCACGACGGCAAGGTCGTCTACGGCCCGGTCGCCGAGGCGCACGGCCTGGAGGCCGTCGAGCTGAGCTCGCTGCTCGGCTGACCGTCAACGTCGCGCGTCAAAGGGGGGTGCGCACCCGGCCGGGCTCCGTGAGGGGTCCGGCCGGGTGCGTTGTCGACACGCCGCGCGCCCGGCTCGGACCGACGAGTCCCCAACTGGCCGTAGACGTACCGCTTCACCCGATTCGTACGCCGTCAAAAGCTCGGTCTGATGGTGCCCGCACCCTTGACATCAGGGCATTCGATTGCCGACACATCCGGCCGGGTCCGGTGGATTGTGTTGCTGCGAACGCCCGACACGCCATAGAGTCGCCAACCGTCGGCATGGTCCCACGCTGACCTATCGATAAGTTTCCTGGTCACGTCCAAGGAGGTAAGACGACTTGTGAATGAGTCGACATTTTCTCCCGGAGGTGGTCGACCAGGAGCGGTTGCGCAGGGCCCGGGGCCTTCGGGGCTCAAGGCTGTCGGCTCCGTCGCTGTCCAGACCTTCGCAGCCCACCAGAGCATGACCACGACAGCCCACCAGAGCATGGACGGCCATCACGTGAACGCCATGGCCGGCGACCAGGGCAGTGGAGATCCCGCCCGGCTCGCCGACTACGACGACCTGCCCGACGGGCACTTCTACGACCCGGACGCGGAGTACGAGCCCGACCCGGAATACGCGGCCACGCTCGCGCCGGACGCCGCGCGCCAGCGCCGCGAGCGCGTCGGCCCGACCGGCCGCCCCCTCCCGTACTTCCCGATCCCCGGACCGCTGACGGACCACGGCCCGGCCAAGATCATCGCGATGTGCAACCAGAAGGGCGGGGTCGGCAAGACCACCTCGACCATCAATCTGGGCGCCGCGCTCGCCGAGTACGGCCGCCGGGTGCTGCTCGTCGACTTCGACCCGCAGGGCGCCCTCTCCGTCGGGCTCGGCGTGAACCCGATGGAGCTGGACCTGACCGTCTACAACCTGCTCATGGAGCGGGGGATGTCGGCCGACGAGGTCCTGCTGAAGACCGCGGTGCCCAACATGGACCTGCTGCCCAGCAATATCGATTTGTCGGCGGCCGAGGTCCAGCTCGTCAGCGAGGTCGCCCGCGAGTCGACCCTCCAGCGGGCGCTCAAGCCCCTGCTGCCGGACTACGACTACATCGTCATCGACTGCCAGCCCTCGCTGGGCCTGCTGACGGTCAACGCCCTGACCGCCGCGCACAAGGTCATCGTGCCCCTGGAGTGCGAGTTCTTCGCGCTGCGCGGTGTGGCGTTGCTCACGGAGACGATCGAGAAGGTGCAGGAACGGCTCAACCCGGACCTGGAGCTCGACGGCATCCTCGCGACGATGTACGACTCCCGGACCGTGCACAGCCGCGAGGTCCTGGCCCGCGTCGTGGAGGCGTTCGACGATCACGTCTACCACACCGTCATCGGCCGCACGGTGCGCTTCCCCGAGACCACCGTCGCCGGTGAGCCGATCACCACCTACGCCTCCAACTCCGTCGGTGCCGCCGCCTACCGCCAGCTCGCCAGGGAGGTGCTCGCCCGGTGTCACGCCGAGTGAGTCTGCCGGGAGCCGACGAACTGTTCCGCACCACCGGGGGGATGGCACTGCAACCGTCCTCGCCGCGCCGGGGGGTCAACGGCTCCGCCACGGCCGACGAGCCGCCGCGGGTCCCCGCCCCGGGCGGTGAGCCCGCTCCGGCGGACCAGCCGGAACCGGAGACCCCGCCCCGGCAGCGGCCGGAGGCGCCCGCCTCCGGCGACGCGCCCGCTTCCGCGCCCGCGGCGCGCGCCGCCGAACACGCCGGGCGCGCGGCGGAGCCGGAAGCGGCCAAGGGCCGCCGCCGGGCCGAACGCGTGGAGAGCGCCGCGGCCCCGGCCGCCGCGTCGCAGACGGCCCCCGCCCGCCGCCGGGCCCGGGCCGCCAACCGGCGCCCCAGCGGCCGGGAACGCCACGACGAGAAGATCACCGTCTATGTCTCCGCCGAGGAGCTGATGGATCTGGAGCACGCGCGGCTGGTGCTGCGCGGCGAGCACGGCCTGGCCGTCGATCGCGGTCGGATCGTGCGCGAGGCGGTGGCGGTTGTGCTGGCCGATCTGGAGTCGCGCGGTGACGCGAGCATTCTGGTGCGGAGGTTGCGGGGGCGGTAGGCCGCCATATCCAGCCTGTCCGGCGTTTGAGGACGCGGTGACAGGGGTCGCGACGGGCTGTCGTTTGTCCGACGACAGCAGCCTGCCACCTGGGAAGGGGCCCGCACCTTTTGGGCTGGGCCCGTCATCTCCAGCCCGTCCGGCGTTTGAGGACACCCCTCTGAGCGTGGGTACGGGCTCTTGGGCGGGTGGTGGGTGATTTTGGGTGCCGGTGAACGCCGGGGGCGTTGTCCTCAATCGCCGGACGGGCTTGATTTTGCCGGGCTGTCGTCCACTCGTGCGGGCGGGGCGGGCTTGATTTTGCCGGGACGCCGTCCACTCGTGCGGGCCGGATGGGCTGGATTTGGCGGACCGCCCACCAGCCGGGCCGGGCGGGCTTGAAATGGAGGACCGCCCACCAGCCGGGCCGGGCGGGCTTGAAGTGGCGGGCCGTCCATCAGCCGAGCCGGACCGGGTTGATTTGGCGGGCCATCGTCCCACGCAGTCGCCCCTCCCTTCCCGCGACCGCACGGCGTCCCCGGTGGCGTGGGGGTGCCGGGGTAGCCTGCCGGGGTACCCGGCAGGGCCGTGGTGCCCCTGAGCCCGTGATCGACCCGCCGCCGTGCGGGAACCGCAGCACCCTGGACCACCATGCCGACGACCGACGACGACGCCCCCGCCTCCCGTACGCCCCGCCGCGTACTCGGCAGGGGGCCCGGCGGCGCTCCGGACGCGGCGGAAGCGGTCCCGGCGTCCGGACTCGCACCCGCAGCCGTCCCGGCGCCCGGCCCCGCGCCGGAGCGTGCCCCGGCGCCCCAAGCCGGTGCCGAGCCCCCCGGCGACGGCCGTTTCACCGTCCGGCTGGACAACTTCGAGGGCCCCTTCGACCTGCTCCTCCAGCTCATCACCAAGCACAAGCTGGACGTCACCGAGGTCGCCCTCTCCAAGGTGACCGACGAGTTCATGGCGCACATCCGGGCCATGGGGCCGGACTGGGACCTGGACCAGACGACCGAGTTCCTGGTCGTCGCGGCGACGCTGCTGGACCTGAAGACGGCGCGGCTGCTGCCCGCCGCCGAGGTCGAGGACGAGGCCGACCTCGCCCTCCTGGAGGCCCGGGACCTGCTCTTCGCCCGGCTTCTCCAGTACCGGGCGTACAAGAAGATCGCGGAGATCTTCAGCGGGCGCCTGGAGGACGAGGGACGCCGGTTCCCCCGGACGGTCGGGCTGGAGCCGCAGCACGCGGAACTGCTGCCCGAGGTGGTGCTCGGCATCGGGGCGGAGAAGTTCGCCGCGCTGGCGGTCAAGGCGATGCGCCCCCGGCCCCGGCCGCAGGTGTACGTCGATCACATCCACGCGCCCCTGGTCAGCGTCCGGGAGCAGGCGGAGGTGGTCGTGGCGCGGCTGCGGGCGGCGGGGTCGGCCGGGTTCGCGGAGCTGACCGAGGACGCGCCGGACACCCTGACGGTCGTCGCGCGGTTCCTCGCCCTGCTGGAGCTCTACCGGGAGCGGGTGGTGGCGCTGGACCAGGACGAGCCCCTGGGGCCCCTGACGGCCCGCTGGACGGGCGGGGAGACGGCCGGGGCGGTCGTCACGGACGAGTTCGATCAGGCGGACGGGACTCCGGACGGGACGCCTGACGGGAACGGCTCCCGGACCGCGGCGCGGAACGCGCGGAACGTGCGGGAGGTCACAGCCGCCCGGCGGAGCGGGGTCGCCCCGAGGGAACGGGCGACGGAAGCGACAGAGACAGAGGTGGAACGGTCGTGAGCGGCGCGCAGGAGCGTACAGCGCGGATCCCCGGGCCCCCGTCCCCCACGGGGGAGGCCGGGCCGGAGATCGAGCGGTCCGAGACCGGGCGGCCGGAGAGCGGGTGGACCGAGCCCGGGCGGCCGGAGATCGAGTGGTCCGAGACCGCGCGGTCGGACGGCGAGTGGTCCGAGCCCGAGCGGCCGGAACCCGGCGCCGAGCGGCCGGACCCCGGCACCGCGCGGCCGGACCCCGGCGCCGAGCCCCCCACCGGAGCGCTCGGCCTCGCGGATCTGGACCTCAAGCCCGCCCTGGAGGCCGTCCTCATGGTCGTCGACGAGCCCGCCACCGAGGCGCACCTCGCGAAGGTGCTGGACCGGCCGCGCCGCGCGGTGGCGCTGGCGCTGCGGGAGTTGTCGGACGAGTACACGCGCCAGGGCCGGGGCTTCGACCTGCGTCTGGTGGCCGGCGGCTGGCGGTTCTACACCCGGGCCGCGTACGCGGACGCCGTGGAGAGCTTCGTTCTGGACGGGCAGCAGGCCCGGCTGACGCAGGCCGCCTTGGAGACCCTGGCGGTGGTCGCGTACCGTCAACCGGTCAGCCGTTCCCGAGTCTCGGCCGTACGCGGTGTGAACTGTGACGGCGTGATGCGCACCCTCCTCCAGCGCGGTCTGGTGGAGGAGGCGGGGACGGAACCCGAAACAGGTGCGATCCTGTACAGGACGACGAACTACTTCCTGGAGCGGATGGGCCTGCGCGGCCTGGACGAGCTTCCCGAACTGGCTCCGTTCCTCCCCGAGGCGGACGCGGTCGAGGGGGACTCCGCGGAAGGTGTCCCGTCGTTCGACGTAGACGACAGCGGCGACTCTCAGACGGATCATTGATGCGAAGCAGCGGCAGGAACAGCGGGAACCGGAACAACGCGGGCGGCGGTGCCCGTCCCCGGTCGGGCGCGGGCGGACGCGACGGCCAGGAGAAGCGCGCGCGCCGTCCCCGTCCCGAGGAGCGCCGCTACGACGTGGACTTCGGCGCT
The DNA here is from genome assembly GCF_040611095.1 of Streptomyces sp. NPDC003077. Lineage (NCBI taxonomy): Bacteria > Bacillati > Actinomycetota > Actinomycetes > Kitasatosporales > Streptomycetaceae > Streptomyces > Streptomyces sp. NPDC003077. The sequence goes on from NZ_JBEXNM010000034.1 coordinate 30,488, forward strand.
CCGGGTGGCGGCGGCCGGGACGGCGAGCGCAAGGGCGGCCGGGGCGCGGCGGCCCGCGGCGGCGCCAAGGGCGGCCCGCGCACCAGCCCCAAGGCCGGCGCCAAGGGCACCGGCGCCCGGGGGACCGGCGGCAAGGGCGCCCCGCAGCGCGGGCGCGGCCAGGCTCCGGCCCGCCCCCGCGAGTACGACGCCCAGATCGAGGAGCGCAACCGCGCCCGCCACAACAAGCCGCAGGTCAAGCTGCCCAAGACGTTCGGCGAGCAGGAGGGCGAGCGCCTCCAGAAGGTGCTGGCGCGGGCCGGCATGGGCTCGCGGCGGGCCTGCGAGGAGCTGATCGAGCAGGCCCGGGTGGAGGTCAACGGGCGCATCGTCATGGAGCAGGGCGTGCGCGTCGACCCGGAGAAGGACGAGATCAAGGTGGACGGCCTGACGGTCGCCACGCAGTCCTACCTCTTCTTCGCACTGAACAAGCCGGCCGGCGTGGTCTCCACCATGGAGGACCCGGACGGCCGCCAGTGCCTGGGCGACTACGTGAACAACCGGGAGACCCGGCTGTTCCACGTCGGCCGCCTGGACACCGAGACCGAGGGCATCATCCTGCTCACCAACCACGGCGAGCTGGCCCACCGGCTGACCCACCCCCGGTACGGCGTCAAGAAGACCTACCTCGCCGCCATCCAGGGCCCGCTCCCGCGCGACCTGGGCAAGCAGCTCAAGAACGGCGTCGAGCTGGAGGACGGCTACGCCCGCGCTGACCACTTCCGCGTCGTGGAGAACACCGGCAAGAACTACCTCGTCGAGGTCAGCCTCCACGAGGGCCGCAAGCACATCGTGCGCCGGATGCTGGCCGAGGCCGGGTTCCCGGTCGACAAGCTGGTGCGGACGGCCTTCGGGCCGATCGCGCTGGGCGACCAGAAGTCCGGCTGGCTGCGCCGCCTGACCAACACCGAGGTCGGCATGCTGATGCGCGAGGTCGAGCTGTAGGGAGCACCGGCCGCCCCGGAGCCCCGCCGTCCCCCGTCGCCGTCGTGGTGGCGGGGGACGGTTTTTCGTACGCGTCCTCTCGTTATTCCGTTCTCCCGTCCCAGGCTCCGTTCTCTCTTCCCCGTTCTTTGTTTTTGCTTCTGTCTCTGCCCCCGTTCTCTTCTCCGTCTCCGTTCCCTCTTTTCCCATGTCTCGCGTCTCGCCGGCCGGGCGCCCCACGCGTCCGCCGGGCGCGGCTGGCTAGGCTGGCGGCGAGCCGGTGTGCCACCGGTACGAGCGGGACGCAGGGGAGACGAGAGCGTGGCGGTAGGACTGGGCCGGGCGGCCGAGCGGCGGGAACGGGACGGTGCGGCGGCGCCGCGGAAGGGCGTCGCCCGGTGAAGACCGCGATCGTCATAGGAACGGGCCTCATCGGCACCTCGGCGGCCCTCGCGCTCCAGGCCCGGGGCGTGCGGGTGTACCTGGAGGACCACGACCCGACGCAGGCCCGCACCGCGGAGGCCCTGGGTGCGGGCACCGCCGACTCCCCCGAGGCGCCGGTGGACCTGGCGATCGTCGCGGTCCCGCCCGCGCACGTCGCCGCCACCCTCGCCGCCGTCATAGGGCGCGGCCTGGCGCGGGCGTACATCGACGTGGCGAGCGTCAAGGGCGGCCCGCGCCGGGAGCTGGAGGCGCTGGACTGCGACCTGACCGCGTACCTCGGGACGCACCCGATGGCGGGCAAGGAGCGTTCCGGCCCGCTGGCCGCCACCGCCGACCTCTTCGAGGGGCGGCCGTGGGTGCTGACCCCGGCGCCGGACGGCGACACGGAGGTGCTCAACCTGGCGCTGGAGCTGGTCGCGCTGTGCCGGGCGGTGCCGGTGGTGATGGACCCGGACGCGCACGACCGCGCGGTGGCCCTGGTCTCGCACACCCCGCAGCTCGTCTCCAGCCTGGTCGCGGCGCGCCTCCGGGACGCGGACGAGACGGCCGTACGGCTCTGCGGCCAGGGCATCCGGGACGTGACCCGGATCGCCGCCTCCGACCCGGGCCTGTGGACGGAGATCCTCGCCGCGAACCCCGGCCCGGTGGCCGACGTCCTCGCCGAGGTCGCCGCGGACCTGGAGGAGACCGTACGGTCGCTGCGCGCGCTCCAGTCCGCGGACGAGGAGCGGTCCGGCGGCGGCCGGCGCGGCATCCAGGACGTGCTGCGGCGCGGCAACGCCGGACGGGAACGGGTCCCCGGCAAGCACGGCGCGGCCCCCGCCGCCTACGAGATCGTCGCCGTCCACATCGGCGACCAGCCCGGCGAGCTGGCCCGGATCTTCGCCGACGCCGGCCGCGCCGGGGTCAACATCGAGGACGTCCGCATCGAGCACGCGACCGGCCAGCAGGCGGGCTTCATCCAGCTCATGGTCGAGCCGAAGGCGGCTCCGGCGCTGGCGGACGAGCTGCGGGCCCGAGGATGGTCGATCCGGCGCTGACCAGCGCTGCCGGGAAGGCGCTGACCAGCCCTGTGGGGAAGGCGCTGGTCAGCGCTGTGGGGAAGGCGCTGACCAGCCCTGCCGGGAAGCGGGTCGGTGCCGAGGGGGGAAGCGGTCAGGCCTTCTCAAGGATCGTCTTCAGCTCCGACAGCATCATGATCCAGCCGCCGCTGACGCCTTCGAGCATCTTGGAGTCGGCCGAGGTGAAGCCGTCGTGGGTGATGGTGAGTTTCACGCCCATCTCCGGCTCCTCGGCCGGCTCGATGTCGAAGGCGACCTTCGAGCGCTCCTTGACGGCCTCGGCGAACTCCGCGTCGCTCATGCCGAACATCTCCTGGTGCATCGGCTGCAGCGTGTGCCAGGTGTAGGCGAGCCGCTTGCCGGGCTCCGACTCGGTGACGACCTGGCCCAGGTCCTGCGGTTCGCCGCCGTCCTCGACCGGCCACAGCACCTTCGAGCCGGCCTTCCAGTCGGAGGAGGGTGCCCAGCCGCCGTGGTACTGCTTCAGGAACTCCGGGCTGGTCAGCCCCTCCCAGAGCTTTTCGGGCGTGGTGTGGATGTAGATCGTGTAGACGAATTCGGGCTTGCTCATCGCTGTTCCTTCCAGGGCGTGCTTCAGATTGCCGAGCGCGGCCACCCGGTCCCGCTCGTACTTGCCGATCCAGCGGTCGGCCATGTCGTGGATGGGCACGGGGTTGAGGTAGTGCAGCCTCTCCCGGCCGTGCCGTACCACCGTGACCAGGCCCGCGCCCTCCAGCACCGCCAGGTGCTTGGCCACCGCCTGCCTGGTCATCTCCAGCCCCGCGCACAGCTCGCGCAGGCTCTGCCCGGTCCGCTCGTGCAGCCGGTCCAGCAGCCGCCTGCGACTCCTGTCCGCGAGCGCCTTGAACACGTCGTCCATGTCGGCCTACCCCCTCCCCACCAGATTGGTAACCAATTGGTTGCATGTCAAACGGGCAGGTGGCACCGCCCGGCCGGGAGCCGCGACGCCCCGGGGTATGAGCGACTGCCCGTCGGCCCCGGTGGTGCCGGACGGGCTGTACGGGGCGCCGTCGCTTGCCAGTAACCTTGTCCGGGGTCATGTCCCATGACCCTCGTCCCCCTGCCACAAGGAAGGTGCCCGACACCGTGGAAACCGCCGCCCGGACCGCTCCGGCCGCTGTGATCGTCGCGATCGACGGTCCCGCGGGCACGGGCAAGTCCAGCACGTCCAAGGCAGTGGCCGCCAAGCTGGGACTGGGGTACCTGGACACCGGCGCTCAGTACCGGGCGATCACCTGGTGGATGCTCACCAACGGCATCGACGTCGGGGACCCGGCCGCCATCGCGGACGCCTCGGGCAAGCCGCGGATCGTCTCCGGCACCGACCCGGCCGCCCCCACCATCAGCGTGGACGGCCTGGACGCCGCGGGCCCGATCCGCACCCAGGAGGTCACCGCCGCCGTCAGCGCCGTCAGCGCCGTCCCGGAGGTGCGGGCCCGGATCACCGAGCTCCAGCGCGCCATCGCCGCCGAGGCCCCGCACGGCATCGTCGTCGAGGGCCGGGACATCGGCATCACCGTCCTGCCCGACGCCGACCTGAAGGTCTTCCTCACCGCCTCGCCCGAGGCGCGCGCCGCCCGCCGCAGCGGGGAGCTGAAGGGCAAGGAGGCCGCCGACCTGGCCGCCACCCGCGAGGCGCTGCTCAAGCGCGACGCGGCCGACTCCTCGCGCAAGACGTCACCGCTGGCCAAGGCCGCGGACGCGGTCGAGGTGGACACCACCGACCTGACCCTGGAGCAGGTCGTGGAGTGCGTGGTGACGCTGACCGAGGCGGCGATGTCCGCGAAGGCGGAGGCCGGACAGGCGGCGACGTGACCGACGGCGGCACACCGCCGAGCCCGGCCGGCGCCGCGGTCGGCCGGCGGATCGGCATCGGCCTGATGTACGGGCTGTGGAAGCCGCGGGTGCTGGGCGCCTGGCGGGTTCCGTCCGCCGGTCCGGTCATACTGGCGGTCAACCACTCGCACGGCATCGACGGGCCCATGCTGATGGGGACGGCGCCGCGGCCGGTGCACTTCCTGATCAAGAAGGAAGCGTTCGTCGGACCGCTGGACCCGTTCCTGCGCGGCATCGGGCAGCTGAAGGTGGACCGGAGCACGACCGACCGCAAGGCCGTCACCGACGCGCTGGACGTTCTGGCGCGCGGCGGCGTCCTGGGCATCTTCCCGGAGGGCACCCGGGGCGAGGGCGACTTCGCCTCGCTGCGCGCCGGGCTCGCCTACTTCGCCCTGCGCTCGGGGGCGCCGGTCGTCCCCGTGGCCGTCCTGGGCGGCGCCGAGCGGCGCAGCCGGGTCATACCGGCGGTGCCGCCGCTGCGGGGCCGCGTCGACGTGGTGTTCGGCGAGGCGTTCGCGGCGGGCGACGGCAGCGGACGGCGGACGCGGACGGCGCTGGACGAGGCGACCGCCCGCATCCAGGAGCGGCTGACCGCCCACCTGGCCGGGGCCAGGCGGCTGACCGGGCGTTGACCGACACTGGTACCGGGTCCGGGACGACGGGCCGGCCCGGGCCGGAACACAACGAGTAGTGGGCCGCCACGGCCCATCGACGACCACACGCGGCGGTAGCCGCGAACCGACTGCGTGAACGAGGAACGGACTTCATGAACGACCAGATCCCCACCGGCGACGGGCACGGCGCGCTTGACGACGCCGAGTACTCGGAGTTCATGGAGCTCGCCGCGCAGGAGGGCTTCGACCTGGAGGAGGTCGAGGGCGACATTGCCGCGGCCGGCCACGGTCCGCTCCCCGTCCTCGCCGTCGTCGGCCGCCCGAATGTCGGCAAGTCGACTCTGGTGAACCGCATCATCGGCCGCCGCGAGGCCGTCGTCGAGGACCGGCCCGGCGTCACCCGCGACCGCGTCACCTACGAGGCCGACTGGAACGGCCGCCGCTTCAAGGTCGTGGACACCGGCGGCTGGGAGCAGGACGTCCTGGGCATCGACGCCTCGGTCGCCATGCAGGCCGAGTTCGCGATCGACGCCGCCGACGCGGTGATCTTCGTCGTGGACGCCAAGGTCGGCGCCACCGACACCGACGAGGCCGTAGTCAAGCTGCTGCGCCGCGCGGGCAAGCCCGTCGTGCTGGCCGCCAACAAGGTCGACGGCCCCTCCGGCGAGGCCGACGCCGCCATGCTGTGGTCCCTCGGCCTCGGCGAGCCGCACCCGGTCTCCGCGCTGCACGGCCGCGGCACCGGCGACATGCTGGACGCCGCGCTGGACGCGCTGCCCGAGGCCCCCGAGATGACCTACGGCGGCACGGCCGTCGGCGGCCCGCGCCGGGTCGCGCTGATCGGCCGCCCGAACGTCGGCAAGTCGTCCCTGCTCAACAAGGTCGCCCGCGAGGAGCGGGTGGTCGTCAACGAGCTGGCCGGCACCACCCGCGACCCGGTCGACGAGCTGATCGAGCTCGGCGGCAAGACCTGGAAGTTCATCGACACCGCCGGCATCCGCCGCCGCGTGCACCTCCAGGCCGGCGCCGACTACTACGCCTCGCTGCGCACCGCGGCGGCCGTGGAGAAGGCCGAGGTCGCCGTCGTCCTCATCGACGCGAGCGAGTCCATCAGCGTCCAGGACCAGCGGATCATCACCATGGCGGTGGAGGCCGGCCGGGCGCTGGTCATCGCGTACAACAAGTGGGACACGCTGGACGAGGAGCGCCGCTTCTACCTGGAGCGGGAGATCGAGCGCGACCTCGTGCAGGTCCCGTGGGCGATGCGGGTCAACGTCTCGGCGCGCACCGGCCGGCACATGGAGAAGCTGGTGCCGGCGATCGAGACCGCGCTGGCCGGCTGGGAGACGCGGATCCCGACGGGACGGCTGAACGCCTTCCTCGGCGAGCTCGTCGCGGCCAACCCGCACCCGATCCGGGGCGGCAAGCAGCCGCGCATCCTCTTCGGCACCCAGGCGGGCACCAAGCCGCCGCGCTTCGTGCTCTTCGCCTCCGGCTTCCTGGAGGCGGGCTACCGCCGCTTCATCGAGCGCCGGCTGCGCGAGGAGTTCGGCTTCGAGGGGACGCCCATCCACATCTCGGTGCGGGTGCGCGAGAAGCGCGGCACCAGCAAGAAGAAGTAGGCCCCGCTTCCGCGAGGCATCAGAGAGAAGAAGCAGGACCCGCTTCCGGAAGAATCCGGAAGAAGGGGCCGGGCAGGTGAGCGGCGGTGGCGGACGGCCCCGCCGCTCACTGCTCCGCGGACCAGTCGCCGCCGGGCGGCAGCGCCGCCGGGACACGGGCCCTGGCGTGCTGCGGCCGGTGCGGCAGCCGGCCCACCAGCTCCCAGTCACCGGTCGAACGGGTCGTCCGCCGCCAGATGCCGCGCAGCGCCTCCGAACTCAGCTCCTCCTCGCCCGTGCGGTCCCCGGGCAGCGCGCGGAAGGAGCGGCGGTACTCCGCGTACAGCGCGTCGAAGATCGGCGTGGCCGAGCGGCGGGGTTCGGTGGGCGGTGGCGGGATCGTCACCGACGCCCGTACGTCGTAGGACGGACGCATGCCGGGGATGGGCTGGGGAGAGGGGACGCGGGGCGGAGGTTCGTAGGTGTGCACGTCTGTGCCAACGACCCCGTGCCGCGCGGGATGCGGGCTCGGCCCGGAATACGGTGATCACACGGGGGCCCGTACGGAGGCGGGCGTAGGGGGTACGGGCCGGTTGCGGGAGGTGGGCGTCCGGCAGCGGGGCCCGATGGCGGGCCGTCGTCGCCGGACGGTCGGGGGCGGGCGGTTTTTCCGGGCGGATCCCGGCGGGTGTCTTCGCCGGTTCCGCGTCGGGGTGTCTTCGCCGGTCCTGCGTCGCGGCGTCCGCTCAGGTGCCCGCGAGGGGCATCGACGCGGCGACGAGGGTGCCCTCGGCGACGGCCTTCTCCAGGGCCTGGCGCATCAGGTCCTCCCGGGGCTGGTGCCCGACCGAACCCGCCGGGGCCGCGTAGACCAGCACCGTCCGCGTCTTGCTCGCCGCGGTGCGCCACCCCTCCGTGACGGCGAGCGGCTGGTGGGCCTGCCACCAGGCGGTCTGGGGTCCGCCGAGCACGCCCGGCTGGAGGATCGCGTGCAGCCGGCCCATGGCCACCAGCACCGACCACCCCGTGTTGACGGCGGGCAGCGTGGCCATGTCCGTCACCGGCAGGAAGCCCTGCTCGATGAGCAGCGGGAGGAAGTCGTCCCCGGGGCCGGTGGCGCCGGGGCGGGTGATCGGGCCGCCCGGTTCGACGACGAGGGCGGGCCGGAGGTCGTCCGCGACCAGGACCAGGCCGCAGGTGACGCCCAGGGTGGCGTGCCCGGGGCCGGAGGGAGCGGGCGGGTCGAGCGGTGGGGCCAGGGGGCCCTGCGGCGCGGCGGACGGGACGGGGTCCTCGCCGGTGATCGAGCGCACAGCTCCTTGGAGCTGTTCCTCGGAGACCGGGACGACCTGGGACGGGATGCACGCCGCGTGGGCGAACGCGAGCACCGCCGTCTCCTCGCCGATGAACAGAACGGTGCTGGTGCGCTCCCGGTCGCTGTTGCCGGGGCCGCGGCAGGACGTGCAGTCGTAGTTGCCGGGGGCGTTGTCACCGGCCAGCAGGCGGTCGGCTTCCTCGTCGCCGATCTCGGCGCGAACGTCGTTGCTGACGTCGAGCATGCGGGGCACGGGTGGCTCCTCGGTCCGGTGGGAATGCCGGGTGGTTCCCGACTCGTAAGGAGACAACGGGCGATCTGTGGCCAGGGTCACGCGTGCCGGGGGAAGGGATCGCTCCATTCGTCGCGCAGGGTGAGGCGAGGGCCGGAACCCCTCACTCCCTGCCAGTCCGTGTGTCCCACACACATGTTGGAATGGTGAGGTGGGTCACATAACTATGAAGGGCCGGGGTGGTAAATACGGAAATGAACGGATGAAAAGCGTGTCCGGAAAACGCTGATACCTCTGGTAACCGGTAACTGGCCTGGAAAGACGCCGCTTCGGTTGAAAACGGGGCACAAGGCTCCCTACATTCTCCGGCCGTGTGCACCGAGCACCGCCCGGGGACGCCCGCCGTCCACATCAAGAGCCATAAAGGCAAGTCTGTGCACGAGAGTTCGACTGCGATCGAGTGCAGCAGCATCAATGCGGGGATGTGAACGAGACAGAAACGGTCACGCACGAGCGAACGCTTGACGAGTGACCGCGTGCGGGGAACCGCGCCGCCCAGCCGGGCCGGCGCCGTACCGCACGGCCCGCGGCGGGCGGGTCGGCGTGGCCCGCGGACGCATGGACGCGTCCGCGCCGCGCCCTCTTCAAGGGGGAACCCCGGGTCCGCGGAGAGGGATTCCATGCCTCTTTCGAAGGGCTTCATACGTCGTGACATCGCAGTGCTGGCCGGGGCGGCTCTGGCGGCCCCCCTCGCGCTGCTGACCGCCACCGCGGAACCCGCGCGAGCGGCGGATGGTGGAGTGTGGGACCGCATCGCCCGCTGCGAGAGCGGCGGCAACTGGAGCATCAACACCGGCAACGGCTATTACGGCGGACTCCAGTTCAGCCCCAGTACCTGGCGGGCCCACGGCGGTACGGCCTACGCGCCGACCGCGGACCGGGCCAGCCGGGCGCAGCAGATCGCCGTGGCCACCCGGGTCCAGGCCAGCCAGGGTTGGGGTGCCTGGCCCACCTGTTCGGCCCGCGCCGGAGCGTACGGCAGCGCCCCCGCCGCACCGAAGGCGTACGAGAGCAAGCGAAAGACGTACAAGAACGGTCGCCAGTCGTACGGGAACGGACGCGGACAGGCGTCCGGCGAGGTACGGAAGAAGACCTGGGGCCCCACCTGGCGCGCCGATCGCGGGCAGGTGCGGAAGGGCGGCACGTACGTCGTGCGGCCGGGCGACACGCTGAGCCGGATCGCCGCGGCACGCGGGGTCGGCTGGCGCCAGCTGTACGCGGTCAACCGGGCGGTCGTGGGCGGCAACCCCCACGTGATCGTCCCGGGTCAGCGGCTCGTGGTGTGAGCCGGGCCGGGGCCTGGGCCGGTCTGGACCGGGCCCCGGCCGGGGCCGGGTGCCGGTGGCGCTGACGCGTTCCGGGTGAGCGCCCACCGTCGTTCCCGGACATGCGGCGCGTTTTCGAGGTGTCCCACCCGGATGTTGCATCGACCGGGTGGGACACCGGCGCGTCGGCGGGAGCGGTGTTCATCGGAAGAACGTTTTTGCTTAGCGTGTCCTGCCATGTCTCACCATTTGCTGACACCGGTACGGGGAGCGCGCCGAAGGAGTCCGCTCCCGGCGGCGCTCGTGGCGCTCCTCGTGGCGTTCCTCGCCTGGGGAACGGCCGGCGCGGGGGACGCCGACGCCGCCGTACCGCAGCCGGGACGGGTCCCGTTCGGCTGTGCCGGGGCGCAGGGGCCGTGGAACTGCCTCGCCGAGTGCGAGAGCAGCGGCGACTGGCACGCCAACACGGGCAACGACTACTACGGCGGCCTGCAGTTCCAGCAGTCCACCTGGGAGCAGTACGGCGGGCTGGCGTTCGCGCCACGGGCCGATCTGGCCACCCGCGAGGAACAGATCGCGGTCGGGCGCCGGGTCCAGGAGCAACAGGGCTGGCGCGCCTGGCCGCACTGCTCGCGGCGTTATCAGCTGAGGGGGGAGCGGCCAGGGGGTGCGGACGCGGTGAGGTGAGGTGGGGATCGGGGGCGGGGTCGCGGTCGGGTGGAGATGGCGAGGGCCGCGGGGTGTCAGGTCTTGTCGTCGCTCCCGTTCCCCGCTTCCCCCGGTTGGGCTTCTCCTCGTGGGGCTTCTCTTCGTTGGGCTTCTCCTCGTTCGATCTCGCCCGGTTCGCCGGCGAAGACCACGGTGCCGCGGCGCAGCTCGTACACGAGGGTGGCGGCCCGGCGCAGGGAGGGCGGGAAGGACTGCTCGGCGAGGAGGACGGTGCGGCCGGGGCCGGCGCCGTCGGGCGGTCCGGGGGCGGCCGTGGCGGAGGCGAGGAGGGCGTGCGTGCGGGCCGCCGTGGCGGGGGACATGCCCTGCGTCGGCTCGTCCAGGAGGAGCAGGCGGGCGGGGGAGAGCAGGGCCCGGGCGACGGCGAGCATCCGCTGCTCGCCGCCGGAGAGCGTGCTCGCCCGGCGGGGCAGCAGCGGGCGCAGGGCCGGGTAGGCGTCCAGGGCGGCGGCGTACGTGCCGTCCGGGGAGGCGAGGGAGAGCTGGTCGGCGACCGGCAGCGAGCCGAAGACGGCGCCCTGGTCCGGGACGAGGGTCAGTCCCCGGCGGGCGCGGACGTGGGCCGGGGTGCCGGTGATGTCGGTGCCGCGCCACAGCACGCTGCCGGACGTGAGCGGAACCGTTCCGGCCAGGGCGCGCAGGACGGTGGTGCGGCCGGAACCGTTGCGGCCGAGGAGGACGGTCAACCGGGCGGCCGGGACGAACAGGTCGATGCCGTGCAGGGCTTCCAGGGGCCCGTAGTGGACGCGGGCGGCGCGGAGGGCGATGGCGATGGTCATGGGAGAGCAGTTTTCGGGGCCGTGAGGTCGCGGGCGGCGCGGCGGGGGATGTCGGCGGTCATGGGAGGACGGTTCCCGGGCTGGTGAGGGCGCGGGTGGCTTGGCGCAGGATGTCGGCGGTCATGGGAGGGCGGCCTCCGGGTCGGCGAGGACGTGGGGAGCGCGGAGGGTGGTATCGGCGGTCATGGCAGGACGGTCCCAGGGGCCGCGAGGACGCGGGTGGCCGGGCCCGATGCCGTGATCCGGCCGGCCGCCAGCACGTAGACAGTGTCTGCGAGCCCGGCGACCAGGTCGAGGTCGTGCTCCACGATCAGCAGCGCGGTGCCCTCCGCCGCCAGGGCGCGCAGGACGTGCGCGAGCGCGGCGGCCTCCGCGCCGTCCAGCCCGGCGGCTGGCTCGTCCAGGAGGAGGGTGCGCGGGCGGCCGGCCAGGGCGCGGGCCAGTTCGACGCGGCGCAGGGTGCCGGTGTCCAGCCCGGCGGCGCGGACCGAGCGCAGCGGTCCGTCCAGGGCGAGCAGGCGCAGCGCGTGGTCGGTGGCGGCCTTCGGGTGCCGTACGCCGCCCTGCTCGGCGCCGACCCGGACGTTCTCCTCCACGCTCATCCCCTCGAACACCGCCAGTTGCTGGAAGGTGCGGGCCAGGCCGAGGCGGGCGCGGGCGTGCGCGGGCCGCCGGGTGATGTCCGTCCCGCCGAGCACCACCCGGCCGGAGGTGGGGCGCAGGGTGCCGCACAGGCAGTGGAACAGGGTGCTCTTGCCCGCGCCGTTGGGGCCGATGAGCGCGGTGATCCGGCCGGGCGCCACCGCCAGGTCCACGCCGTCCAGTGCGGTGAAGCCTTCGTAGTGGGCCCGGATGTGGCGGGCCGTGAGGCGTCCGTCGGCGGTGGCACGGCGGATGACGGACGGTGCGACGGGCATCCTGACGGGGGCCCTGACGGGGGGTGGGGGCGTGGGCTTGGGGGTGGGCGTGGCGGGGGCGTGGGGGGTTGAGGAGAGCCGGTGGGGGCCGACGCTGCTACGTAGCCCGTTCCGTAACGCGTCCCGGCCCCGGCCGGTTCCGGCGCCCGGGTCCTTGGCGCGCCGGTTCTCGCTGCCGTCCCGGTCCCGGCCGCCCGGCCGCTTGGCGCTTCCGCCCTCGCTTCCGCCTTGGTCGCCCCGGCAGCCCCCGCCGCCTGGCCGCTTGGTGCTCCCGCCCTCCTTCCCGCCTTGGACGTCCTGGAGGCCCCCGCCCGTGATCGTCATCGCCATCCGTTCCTGTGCGCGGACGCCGAGGGGTGTCAGCCGTGCGGTCCGGGGCGCGGTGAGGCGGCCGACGGCGGCGCGCAGTGCCTCGTACGGGCCGTTCGGGAGGCGGCCGGAGAGGACGGCGAGGACGCCGATGACCGCCGCCGCGGCGCCGCCCCGCGCGCCCGCGTCCAGGCCCACCAGCAGCGCCGCCGCGGTCGGCGCGCCGAGCAGGCTGTCGGCGCCCAGGACCAGCACGGCCGCGAACCACAGCAGGCCGCGCACCGGGTCGTACGACGCCGGGTCGAAGGCGCGCAGCGCCATCCCGAGCATCCCGCCGCCGAGCGCGGCCAGCGCCGCCCCGGCCACGAACGCCGTCAGCTTGAGCGCCGGCACCGGTACGCCGGCCGCCGCCGCCCCCGCCTCGTGGTCGCGCATGGCGGCGAGCGCGCGCCCCGTACGGCCGCGGCGCAGCGCCGCCGCGCAGAGCAGCGCGAGGCCGAACAGCGCCAGTTCCAGCAGGTAGTAGACGCGGTCGGCGGCGAAGCCGGCCGGGCGTCCGAGGGACAGCCCGGACGTGGCGTACGGCTGGGCGAAGACGAAGCGGCTGACCGCGACGCCGAAGGCGAGGGTGGCGAGCGCCAGCGCGAGGCCGCGGCGGCGGATGGCGGGCCAGCCGGTGAGCAGTCCGAGCGGGGCGACCAGGAGGACGGACAGCAGCAGCGCGGGCAGTTCGGGCACCCGGCCGAACCCCGGGAACCGCCCGGCCGCCAGCAAGGCCGTGAACAGCGCCCCCAGCCCCGCGTACGCGGCCTGCCCCAGCGAGATCTGACCGCCGCGCCCGGTGACCACGACCAGGGAGAGCAGGACCACCCCCAGGGCCGGCACCTGCATGGAGACGTGCAGGTCGCTGCCGGCCAGCCCCAGCGGGAGGAGGAAGAGGATGCCGCAGACGACCCACGCCCGGCCGTCCCGGTCGGGCAGCCGGCCCCGGCCGAGCGGGGCGCTGTCGCGGTGCGTCGTGGTGCGGAGCGGACGCGGCGTCAGGGCCGCGACCAGCAGGGCGACGACGAAGAGATTGGCGCTGACAGCCTGGAGGAGGGGTTCCAGAGTGCCCTGGGGGTGCAGCCGGGTGAGCTGGCTCTGGGCGACGCCGACCGCCAGCGCCACGCCCACCGCCACCGGCAGGCTCCGCAGCCCCGCCGCCACCGCGACCGCCATCACCTCCATGACCAGCAACGGAAGCCCGTACGGGTCCAGCCGCAGCAGCGGCGCCAGCAGGACGCCGGTCACCCCCGCGGTGAACGAGCCGAAGGCCCAGCCGGCCGCCGCGACGCGGTCGGCGTCGATGCCGCCGAGCACGGCCAGCGGCCGGTTGTCCACGACGGCGCGCAGCTCGCGCCCGAAGCGCGTCCAGCGGGTGACGGCCGTGACGCCCGTGGCCAGCGCGACGGCCGTGCCGAGCTGCGCCCAGGGGTCGTCGGGCAGCAGCGCGGGCGCGTCCGCGCGCGCCCCCGGCCCCCACAGCAGCACCGCCCCGCCGACCAGCAGCACGAACACCCCGAGCGAGGCGACGAGGGTGCGCGCGGGCCCGGCGCCGAGCACGGACAGCGGACGGAAGACCGTCACGTCCAGGAGGAGGCCGAGGCCGGGGGCGAGCAGGAGGAGGGTCGCCGCGGCGGCGAGCGGCAGCGGCCAGTCCCATTCGACGGCCAGGTGCCGCAGGGCGTAGGCGCAGACCATGGCGATGGCGCCGTGCGCGAAGTTCAGGACGCCGGTGGCCCGGTAGGTGACGATCAGCCCGATGCCGGTGAGCGCGGCGGCGCTGCCCACGGCCAGCCCGGCGAGGGTGAGGTCGTATGTGAGGGAGTCCATCGTCGGACGTCCGTCAGGGGCCGGAGGGACGAGCGGGATCGGTAGGGCCCGTGGGATCGGTCGGGCCCGTGGGATCGGTCGGGCCCGTGGGATCGGTCGGGCCCGTGGGATCGGTAGAGCCAGTGGGGCCGGAGGGATGGACCGGGCCGGGGCCGCCGGGGGTGCTCGCGGTGGGGTGGCCTTCACCTGGTGACGGCGGTGACGGTTCACAGACCGGGCACGGCATCAGGCGGCGGTGTGTCCCGGCCGTTCCGGTGGCCGGATCGCCGGGCGTCACCGGTACGGCGTCCGGCTTCCCCGCGATGAGCGGACAGCCCGGTCGGTGCAGCAGCGTTCCGCCGGGCACCCGCAGCAGCGGCTCCGGAGCTTCCCGGGGTGGGGCCCCGGAGGAGGCGGTGGCAGCGACGTCGTCCCCCGTGCCGCCCGCTTTCCCCTTCCGCTCGCCCGCCTTCCGCTCGCCCGCCTCCGGGTCGTACGCGACGAGCAGCCCGTACAACTCCTCGACGCGCGCCGCCGCCAGGCCCTGGTCACCCCGGGCCACCAGCACCGCGCCCGCGATGATCAGCGCGGCGCCGGGGATCGAGCAGGACGCGAGGTAGGGCACCTGGCGCTCGGCGAACCGTTCGCCGGAGACGCCGTACCACCCGATGACGCACAGCACCGCCCCGCCCGCCAGCGCCGCCCAGCCGCCCCATTGGGCGAATCGTGCCCCGAACCGTATTCGCGCCTGGCGCATCGGGCCCCCTCGCGGCATCCGGCGAACAGTTGCACTATGCCCTGTGGGGCGGCCGTAAGGCAGCCATGGGACGCGCGGGCGCCGTCCGTGGATATGGCGCGCGGACGAACGGGGGTGCGGCCGGGGTACCGGCGTGAGACCGCACCGTGGCCAGGGAGAAGGGCAGACCCCGGAACGTTCCCAGAGCCCGGTTCGCGGACCGCTCGGAAACTCGGAAGCACAGCACATACAGGAAATTCGGGGAACTCAGCCGGGACCGATATCAGGCGGTGGTGGGGATGAAGGCCCTAGGGGGACGGGCGCGCCGGGCTCCGTTGATCGTGGCGGCGGCGCTGCTGGTGGCGGTCGGGACGGCGGGCTGCGGGGACGGGGGCGGCGGGGACGGTGAGCGGTCGACGCCGACGGGTGTGGCGACCACCGGCGGCGGCACGGGCGCCCCGGAAGGCTCCGCCACGCCGGGCGGCAACGGCCCGGCCGACCCGGCCGCCGCCGAACGGCAGGTCAGGGAGAACTGGGAGAAGTTCTTCGACCCGTCCCTGTCCAACGACCAGAAGGCGAAGTACCTCCAGAACGGTGAGGACCTCAAGCTGCTCCTGGAGGCGTTCAACGGGGACAAACGCGGCGGGCAGGTCGCGTCCCGGGTGACCAAGGTGACGTTCACCTCGCCGACCGAGGGTGACGTCACGTACACCCTCACCCTGAACGGCACCACCGCGCTCCCCAACGCCAAGGGCGTCACCGTCCTCCAGAACGGGGTGTGGAAGGTGTCGCTCAAGACGCTCTGCGGCCTGGTGAACATGAGTGACAACGGCGTCAAGGTGCCGGGCTGCTGAGATGACGAGCGGAGGGCGCGCCTCCACCGGCCGAAGAGCCCTGTCCGCTCCGACCGGCCGGGGGACCCCGTCCGTTCCCACCGGCCGGAAGGCCGGGCCCGCCCGCCGCGCCGCGTCGGGGGCCACGCTGGGGACCACGGCGCCCGCGCGCGGTTTCGCGCCCGCCCGTGGCTACGCCCTCCCCGTCCTCCTCGCGCTGCTGCTCGTCCTCGTCACCGCATGCGGCAGCAGGCTGCCCGAGAGCGACTTCGAACACCGCGAAGGGCCCCCTCCCACCGGCGCCGCGCCCCCGCCGATCACGGTCGGCATCATCAGCAGTGCCACCAGCCCCGTCGGCGGCCAGGCGTTCACCGGGCCGCGGGACGGCGCGCGGGCGTACTTCGCCGCGCTCAACGCCCGCGGTGGCGTCAACGGCCGCCCGGTGGAGGTCGTCACCTGCGACGACGGAGGCAGCGGCATCGGCAACAACGAGTGCGTGCACCGGCTGCTGGCCGAGCGGAAGGTGTTCGCACTCGTCGCCACCACGGCGCTGGACTACGCGGGTGCCCCCCGGGTGAGCGACGCGGGCGTGCCCGACATCGGGGGACAGCCCATCGGGTCCGCGTACGAGACCTATCCGCACCTGTACGGGATCTACGGCAGCGTGGCTCCCCGGAACGGTGACGAACCCGGCTGGGGCGGGCGGCTGTACGGCGGCACCGAGGTCTACCGGTACTTCAAGCGCGCGCAGCGGGCCCGCACCGCCGCCGTCGTCTCCTACAACCAGGCGGCGTCCGCCGCGTACGCCCGGCTGGTGGTACGCGGCCTGGAGGCCGAGGGGTACGAGGTGGTCACCGAGCAGGTGGACTTCGCGCTGCCCAACTTCGCCGCGGTCGCCGCCGACCTGCGCGACCAGGACACCGACCTGGTCTTCGACTCGATGGACACGCACGGCAACGCCCAGCTCTGCGCGGCGATGGACGCGGCGGGCGTGAAACCGACCGCGAAGGTCACCAACGTGCAGAACTGGTCGGACTCCGTCCCCGAGGACTACAAGGATGCGCCGGGATGCCGGAACGCGCTGTGGGTGACGGGTTCCAGCCGCAACTACGACGACACCGGGCACCCCGCCGTACGCGAGTTCCGGGCTGGCATGGCGCGGTACGGGAAGGGGAGCGGGCCGCTGTCCCAGTGGCAACTGGAGGGGTGGGCCGCGGCGATGTGGTTCGCCGACGCGGCCCGGTCCTGCGGCGCGGACCCGACCCGCGCGTGCGTCGAGCGGTACCTCGGCCGGGACACGCCCTACACCGCCCGCGGACTGCTGGTCCCCACCTCCTTCACCCCCATGGAACGGCCGCCCGCCACCCGGCGCACCTGCCTGTCGGTGGCACGCTGGCAGGACGCGGCGCGCGGCGGGAAGGGCGGCTGGGTCACGCAGGGCGGCGACATGGACCGCAACTGCTTCACGGTGCCGCAGTTGCCTTACCGGCCGTGAGGCCGTGAGATCGCGAAGGCGTGAGATCGCGAAGTCCGGGGACCGTCCGGCCTTGAGGCACTGAGGCCCCGAGGCTCGCGAATCATCCCGCTGCGAGGATCCTGAGGGGCCTGATGGCCTTGGTGGCTCTGGTGGCTCTGAGAATCATGATCTCTAAGGGATGAACGGGGCGGAAGAGGAAGAACAAGACGAGAGTTCCAGCTTTTCGCTTCCGATGTCCTAACGCTTTCGGCACAAGTTGGCTATAGGTCCCAACCTGGAACCTCTCGCCCTGATCTATCCGTTCGGTAAGCATGCCGAGGGCGAGCGACGATGTGCGCCCTCGGCCCCTGGGGGAGACCTCGGTCCGGGCGCCGACGCCCGGCGAGACACGGAAGAAATTCAAGAGAAGGGGTGCGTAGGGGGTGGCGATGGTCGGGGCACCGGAGCTGAGGGCCGACTGCATCGCGGACTCCGCGGGCGGCCTGACCTTCGACATCACCGCCCCTCTCGCGGCCGAGTCGCTGTGGAGCGCGGCGCTGGTGCTGCGACCAGGGGGCGACGGGACGGGCGACGCGGCCGAGGAGGAGGTGCGGCTGCCGCTGGGCCCGGACGGCACCGGGCGGCTGCGGGCCGTGCTGCCCAGCACGGTCGCGCTCGCCGAGGGCCACTGGAACGCGTTCGCCGACTTCGGCGACGGCTGCGCCCCGCAGCGCCTGCTGCTCGGCGCCAACGACCTGCACTCCCTGGTGGACCGCGGCCCGCTGGCCGGCATCGGCCGGCTCGGCGTGCGCATCCCGTACGCGAACCGGCACGGCGGCCTCGCGCTGCGGAGCTGGGTCCGCGGCCCGCACGCGGAGGCGGGCGACCTCCTCGCCGAGCCGCGCGGCCTGACGGTGACGGGCCGGCTGTACGGCGCGGTGCTCGCGCCCGGCGCGGTCGCCGAGGCCCGCGCGCACCAGGAGCCGGACGGTCACGGGGCGGCGGACGGCCGAGGGGCGGACGGTCATGGGGCGGCGGATGGCCGAGGGCTGCCGCACGGGGCGCTGGACGATCTCCAGACACCGGACGGGACCGCGAGCGCCCCTTCGCACGGCGGCGATTCCGACGATTCCCCGGCCGGCACCCCCGGCGACGGGCGCGCCCATGTCACGGTCCCCGTGACGGGGCACGGCCCGGACTTCACCTTCACCCTGCCGTACGGGCCGCTGGTCGACCGTTGGGAGGACGGTGTCCAGCGGTGGGACCTGTGGGTCAGGGCCGCCGCGGACGCCGAACCGGTCCGCCTCGCCCGCCTGCTGCGCGACGTGCCGGACCGGCAGGGCGCCCCCTGCCCGGTGCTCCCGGTCGGTTCGCCGTCGGGTGTGCTGCGCGTCGGCCCGTACTACACCATGGACAACAACCTGGGGATCCGGGTCATGGGGACCCAGCCCCACTGAAGCCGCGACCAGGGGCGGACGCGGCGCACGCGTGCCGGCGAGGGCGTGGAGCGCGCACGAGGACCCGCCCCGACGCCCTGACGCGTTTCCGGCACTTCAGCCCATGTCCCCGTCACCCGAATGGCATAGGTCGGGGCACTTGGGGAACCCGGAGTCGCGGAGGTGCGAACAACATGGTTCCTGTTCTTTTGGTACTGCTTCTCGCGCTGATCCTCTTCGGCGCGGGCTTCGCGCTCAAGGCGCTGTGGTGGGTGGCGATCGCCGTGCTCGTCGTGTGGCTGCTCGGCTTCCTGCTCCGGTCCAGTGCCGGGGGCAGTCGCGCACGCTGGTACCGCTGGTAGCGACGTGCTCCGTGGTCGGCTCAGGACCATGGCTGTCCGCAAGGGCTGCCAGGCTTCCGGGCATGTCGGAGACCTCGGCACGACCGCTCCGCCTGCTCTCCGGCGCGGGCCCATCGCGTAGGGGCGGGCGCGGAGTTCGCCGCACGACGCGGCGTGACTCCGCGCACCGTCCGCCGCGACACGCAACGCCCGCGTGAACCCGTTCATCCGTCCACTCGGCCCCCGGCACAGCACACCGCCGGGGGCTTCCGACTGCCCTCGACAACTCGGCCGACTCGGCCGACCGCCCTTAACGGCCCTTGACTCGGCCGACCGACTCGACTCACTCGGCCGACCGCCCTCGACCGGGCGCGGACGCGCGACTCCCACGGCACCCCCGACGCCCGTCCGATCAGCGGATCAACCCGCCCGATCGGCGGATCAAGAAGCCCCGCTCGACGGCCCACCGTCCCCCGCCGCCGGTCCCGGTCCCCCTCCCGGCGCACGCCCCTCGGCCCCCGCCGGCTGCTCCTCCTCCCCCTCCTCCGCGGCCTTGGCGACCCGAGTGATCACCGGGTGGTGGAGGTCGAAGGCGGGGGATTCGGACCGGATGCGCGGGAGGGTCACGAAGTTGTGCCGGGGCGGGGGACAGGAGGTCGCCCACTCCAGGGAGCGGCCGAAGCCCCACGGGTCGTCGGACTCGACCTTCGTGCCGTACTTCGCCGTCTTCCAGACGTTGTAGAGGAACGGCAGCGTGGACATGCCCAGCAGGAACGCCCCGATGGACGAGATGGTGTTCAGCGCCGTGAACCCGTCCGCGGCCAGGTAGTCCGCGATCCGGCGCGGCATCCCCGCCACGCCCAGCCAGTGCTGCACGAGGAAGGTGGTGTGGAAGCCGATGAACAGCGTCCAGAAGTGGATCTTTCCGAGCCGTTCGTCCAGCATCCTGCCGGTGAACTTCGGCCACCAGAAGTAGAAGCCCGCGAACGTCGCGAAGACGACCGTGCCGAAGACGACGTAATGGAAGTGGGCGACGACGAAGTAGGAGTCGGTGACCTGGAAGTCCAGCGGTGGCGAGGCCAGGATGACGCCGGTCAGCCCGCCGAACAGGAAGCTCACCAGGAAGCCGGTCGCCCACAGCATGGGCGTCTCGAAGGACAGCGAGCCGCGCCACATCGTGCCGATCCAGTTGAAGAACTTCACGCCCGTCGGCACCGCGATCAGGAACGACATGAACGAGAAGAACGGCAGCAGCACCGCGCCCGTCGCGAACATGTGGTGCGCCCACACCACCACCGACAGTCCCGTGATGGCCATCGTCGCGCCGATCAGCATCACGTACCCGAAGATCGGTTTCCGCGCGAAGACCGGGATGATCTCCGTGATGATGCCGAAGAACGGCAGCGCGATGATGTAGACCTCCGGATGCCCGAAGAACCAGAACAGGTGCTGCCACAGCAGCGCCCCGCCCCACTGCGCCTCGAACACCACCGCCCCGAACCGCCGGTCGGCCTCCAGCGCCAGCAGCGAGGCCGCCAGCACCGGGAAGGCGATCAGCACGAGGATCGAGGTGAACAGTACGTTCCAGGTGAAGACCGGCATCCGGAACATCGTCATGCCGGGCGCCCGCATGCCGATGATCGTGGTGAGGAAGTTGACCGCGCCCAGGATGGTGCCGAAACCGGACAGCGCCAGCCCCATGATCCACATGTCGGCGCCGATGCCGGGGGAGCGGACCATGGAGCTGAGCGGGGCGTATGCCGTCCAGCCGAAGTTGGCGGCGCCCGTCGGCACGATCAGGCTGCCGATCACGATCAGGCCGCCGAAGAGGAACAGCCAGTAGGAGAGCATGTTCAGCCGGGGGAACGCCACGTCCGGCGAACCGATCTGCAGCGGCATGATCTCGTTCGCGAACCCGGCGAACGCCGGGGTGGCGAACAGCAGCAGCATGATCGTGCCGTGCACGGTGAACGCCTGGTTGAACTCCTCGTTCGTCATGATCTGCAGGCCGGGCCGCGCCAGTTCGGCCCGCATCAGCAGCGCCAGCACCCCGCCGATCAGGAAAAACCCGAACGAAGTGATCAGGTAGAGGTGGCCGATCTTCTTGTGGTCGGTGGTCGTCAGCCAGCTCACCACCACCGCTCCCGGGCGGTGCGCCACCACCCGCCGGGAGCTCGTCGTCGCTGTGTCCGTACCCATCCGCCACCTCGTCAGCCAACAGCCGGTCGTCTTCACGACCGGGGTCGTCTTCCTGACGACCGGGGTCGTTTTTTGCAACAGCCAAGGACGTACGCGATCAGGTCAAGCGTGTGCCGGGTTCGGCTCAGCACATGATGCTCGCCGGGCGCGCCGCGCGCGAGGGGGCGTCGTCCGGTTGTCCGCCGTACCGGTCAATTGCCCGACGTGCCGGTCCTGTTGCCCGACCGCCCGGCCTATTCGCTCTCGGTGGGCAGCAACGGGCCCAACGGGCCGAGATCGAGGTTGAGTTCGGAGGGATCGAGCCCGTAGCGCGCGCACAGTTCGTCCATCCGCCGTTCCAGCAGCATCAGCGTCAGACCGATCCGCTCCTCTTGCTCCTCGCTCAGATCTCCCTGCTCGACGCGGCGCAGCGCCTGCCGCTCCATGAGCTGGTGCAGCAGTTCCACGACGGTCAGGACGAGCCGTACGAGGTCGCGCTCCACGGTGTCCTGGTCCAGCTCGATCCGGTGGGTCATGACGGCCGCTCCTCGCAAACGCCGGCCGTCAGCGCGCCGAGCGCTCCGGACCCGGCGGCCTCGTCGTTTGACTCGCCGGTGCGGACGGACAGGTGGCCGTCTCTGATGACATCGGTGCCGCTGATGTCGCTGATGTCGGTCGTGTCGCTGATGGCGATCGTGTCGTCGATGCCGTCGATCCCGTCGGAGTCGTCGAAGGGTGAGGGGACCTGGGCGCTCACCGAGCTGATCAATGCGCGCAGGTCGATCCGTACGAGGTCCACGTCCGCGATCCGCAGGGTGAGGTCCCCGGCGATGACCGCGCCGCCCGCGAGCAGCCGGTCGAGCAGGTCGACGAGGGCGATCCGGCGCTGGGGGAGTCCGGGAGCGGCGGGTGGGGTGGCGGGATGGGTCATGGGGCGTCCGTGAGGGTCGGGGTCGGGTCGGTGGCGCCCCGGTCGGCCGGTTCCGGGGGCTGGGCGAAGGAGTACGGGGCCCACGGGCCGGTCAGTTCGAACCGGACGCCGGGGGACCGCTCGTCCAGCTCGCCCACCAGCGCGGCGAAGGCGCCCGCGCGCTCGCGGGGCAGCAGGTACGCGCCGTTGAGGAGGTTGCGGTCCGGCACACCGGACAGCCGCGCGTCCTGCGGCCGGTGCAGCGTGCTGCGCTCGGCGAACCGGTCCAGCTCCGCGTGAGCCGCCCGGACCAGTGCGTCCGCGCGCTGCTCGGACTCCTCCCGGGCCCGCCGCTGGGCGAGCCGCCGCCGCAGGAAGTCCCGGCCGGAGCCGGTGGGGGTGCCGGAGGGCGGTCCGGGGGGTTCGGAGCCGGCCGGTGGCGCGTCAGGCCGCCGGGTGGCGGGGTCCCGGTCGGCGGGTCGGCGCTCCCGTGCCGTGGTGCCGTTCCCCGACGGCGGCTGCTCCTGCGAGGCGTACGCCTTGACGCCCCACTCCGCGCGGCCGTCGAGGGCGGCCAGCGCACGGGAGAAGTTCCCGGCGCGGGCGGACAGCGCGGCGCGCACCCCGTCCGCGTCGCGGTGCACGGTGACCAGCCGCAGCGGCAGCACGCAGAACAGCGCCGCCGCCGCGTCCACCACGCTCCGGTGCGCGCGGGCCGTCCGTTCCAGCCAGGCCAGGTCCTCCAAGCGCGTGCGCAGCGCCGCCTCCTCGAAGTCGGCGGCGGGCACTTCGGAGACGAGGGCGGTGAGGCCGCCCTCGGTGACGGTGTGCACGGGCGCGTCCGCCACGCCGAGCAGCGCGTCCGGCGGGCTACTGCCCGCGCGCGCGACGGCGTACGTATACAGCAGGCGCCCCGGCGTCACCGCCCCGGAAGGCCGGGCCCGCTGGTGCTGCCGGTCCGTTTCGGGGGCGCGTCCCCGCGACATCGTCACTCCGGCTCCTCTCTCCGCTCACGTCCGCGTTCCCGTTTCCGCTCCGGGAGTTGCTCGCGTTCCCGTTCCCGTTCCGGCAGTTGTTCGCGTTCCTGTTCCGGTAGCTGCTCGCGTCCCCGTCCCTGTTCCGGTAGCTGTTCGCGTTCTTCGAGGGCGGCGATGCGGGCGCGCAACCGGTCGTTCTCCTCGGCGAGTTCGCGGCGCCTGGCTCCCGACGAGAGGCTGGGGTCGTCGCGCCACCAGTCGATGCCCATCTCCTCGGCGCGCTCGACGGAGGCCACGATCAGCCGGAGCTTGATGGTGAGCAGCTCGATGTCGAGGAGGTTGACGCGGATGTCGCCGGCGATGACGACACCCTTGTCCAGGACGCGTTCGAGGATGTCGGCGAGGTTGGCGCCGCCGTTGGACGAGCCGTAGGCCGACGGGATCTGGGACGTCACCGGGCGTGCTCCGGCTCGGGCTCGTCCTCGTACTCCGCTTCCGCCACCTCGTCCTCGTCCTCCTCGTAGGCGGGTTCCTCTTCGTAGGCGGGCTCGTCGTCGTACTCGTCGTCGTACCGGTCGTCCTTGTCGCCGCTCTCGTCGTAGGGCTCGTCGTCGGCCTCGTCCGCGTACGCGTCGTCGCTCTCGGTCTCGTCCTCATACCGCTCGTCATCGTCGTCAGCGGTCGAGTCCTCGGCAGTCGTGCCCTCGCGCTGCTCGTCGTCAGCGGTCGAGTCCTCGCGTTGCTCGTCCTCGGCGATCGCGTCGTCCCGGCCGGCGTCGTCAGCGGGCGCGTTTTCTTCCCGGTCGTCCTCCTCGCCGGTCGCGCCCTCGTCCGCACGCGCGTCCGCGTCCTCGGACGGCTCCGGGGCGGGCGTGTGCTTGTCCTTCCCCTCGGTCTCCTTGACCTGGTTCTCCCGTTCGACGGCCTCCTCGTGGCTGACGACCACCTCGCCGTCCCGGATCTCGCCGCGCCACGCGCCGGTCGCCTCGCCGCGCAGCATCACGAAGCGGCGGTAGTGCTTGAGGTCGAGCCGGGCGCGGCGGCCCTGGGCGCGCCAGAGGTTGCCGGTCTTCTCGAACAGACCCTTGGGGTGGTACTCCAGCACCAGCAGCACCTTGGTCAGGTTCTCGCCCAGCGGGTGGAAGGTGACCACGCCCTTCGTGGTGCCCTTGGCGCCCTCGGAGGTCCAGGCGATCCGCTGGTCCGGCACCTGTTCGGTGGTGGTGGCCCGCCAGCTCCGGGAGGACCAGAAGATCTTGGTCCGCCACTGGGACGAGGTGTCGTCCGCGGACTCCACGCCCTGCACACCCTTGGCGAAGGTGCCGAACTCCTGGAACTGCGTCCACTGGTCGTACGCCTCGCGCACCGGGACCCCGACGTCGGTGTCCTCGATGATGGTGACGAACCTGCCCTTGCCGCCGCCTCCCTTGCGCCCGCCGCGCAGGCCCGCGAACGCCTCCTTGGCCCGGTCCTTGACCTGGCCTTTCACCTTGTCCTTGACGGTGCTCGCGCCGGCCTCGACGGCCGCCCGGAGCGGGCCCTTGCCCTCGGCGAGCTTCTTGCCGCCGCGCCGGGCGAGTTCGGTGAATCCCGGGCTGTTGCCGTCGGCGATGTCCTGGAGGGAGGCGGTCGCCCGGCCGAGCCGCCGGCCGGTGGCGACCAGCAGGCGTTCCGCCTGGGCCGCGGCGAACGCGGTCGCCTCCTCCTTGAGCCGTTCGGCGGCGGGGCTGCCGACGAGGCTCTCCTTGAGCGAGCCGACGGGGGAACCCTGCTTGCCGGTGTCAGTCATCGTCCGCACCTCCGGTGCGCCGGGACGCCGTCTTGCGGGCGGTCTTCTTGGCGTTCGCCGCGACCGAAGCGGTCTTCCGGCCGGTGCCCGAGCCGCCCGAGCCGTCCGCACTGTTCGAGCGGCCCGAGTCGTCCCCATCGGACGAGCGGTCGGATCCGCCCGACGACCCCGAGCCGCGGGACGCGGAGCCCGTCCGCTTCCCCGCCGGGCCGGTCCTCTTGGCCGAGCCGGAGGAGGCGGGCTTCTTCGTGCCGGACCCGGTCTTCCGGCCCGCCCGGGAGCGCTGTTCCGCCCCCGCCGACGTGGCCGAACGGCGCGCGGACCGCGCCCTGCCCCGGGCGGCGCCGTCGTCCTCGTCCCGGGCGTCGTCATCGCCGGTGTCCGCGTCCTCTTCTTGGACGTCCTCGTCCTCCCGCGCCTCCAGGACCTCGTCGTCCTCATCGCCCGACGAGCCCGACGAGCCCGACGAGCCGGACGAGCCGGACGAGCCGGAAGACTTGGACGAGCCCGAAGACTTGGTCGACCCGGAACCCCTCGTGACCTTGTCGAGCCCCGTGCCGGATGCGGCACCCCGTACCGCGTCACCCACCGACCCGTCCGCCGACAGGCGATCCCGCACGTCCTCCGTCCGTTCGTGCAGACGGTCCGCGAGGGAGTCGAGGCGCCGGGTCACCAGCGCGCCGGTGGCGGCCTTGCCCACGCCCTTGAGGTCACCGCGCAGTTGGTCGCGGATCTCGCCGAGCTGGGGGTTGGCCGCGATCTTGTCGTTGACCAGTCCGATCACCTGCTGCGGACTGAGTTGCAGACGCTTGCCCAGGACCATTCCGCCGATGCCGATGGCGAGCTTGGCCTTCTTCGTGCGGCCCAGTACGTAACCTCCGGCCACGGCCAGCGCCAGTGCCAGCCGGTTCGTCATCTCGATGCGCTCCTTCTCCTCGTTCGCTCCTCGTCACGGTCCGTCCGCGGCCCGCCGTGCTTCCGCCTCCGTCCTGCCGGCGGGCCGCCTGCCTGCCTACCGCCGTTCGCCGTCCGGGTGTTCGGGGGCCGCGGCGTCCCGCTCCTGCGGCATCTGCCGGGTGCGGGCGGCCTCCAGCCGGTCCAGCAGCTCGTCCTCACGCCGGTCGAACTCGGCCTCGTCGATCTCGCCGTTGTCCAGCCGCTCTGCCAGCCGCCGCAGCTCCTGCTGGACGGCGGAGGGGTCGTAGTAGTGCCGCTCCGCCTCGGTCAGTACCTGCCGCAGCACCCAGCCGGTCCCGCGGATGGGGGCGGCCGGGAGCAGCAGCAGTTCTTTGACGAGTCCCACCGGTCACTCCGCGGGCGCGGACGCCGCCGCGCTCCCGGCCCGGTGGCCGTTGCCGCGTTCCGTCCCGGACCCGCCGATCGGCCGGACGAAGCTGTACGGCGGCAGCGGGCCGTTGACCAGCAGCTCCAGGTGTGTGGCCTGCTTGGCGAGCTCGTCGGCGGCCTCCAGGAACGCGGGCGCGTCCTCGCGGCGGATCAGGAAGGACAGGTTCACCAGCCACCCCGACCCCTCCGGCCCGGGGCAGGACTGCTCCGCCCGCGGCGCGAGCGTGTCCTCCACGAGGTGGGCGTCGCGGACCTCGCGCGCCCGCACGGCGTTGGCGACCAGTTCGCCCAGCCGCAGCCGGTCCTGGTAGGAGCCGCCGCCGGACGCCTGGTTGGCGTCGTTGAGCGCCCGGACCTCGGGTTCCTCGGTGAGGACCTGGCGCAGGATGGCCTCCTCGCGGTGCGCGGCCTTGACGTTGTACTCGATCCGGCCGTTGAGCTGGTCGAGCTGCGCGCGGTAGTGCTCGGCGTGCTCGTCCAGGACCCGGCGCACCGCCGCGTCGTCCTCGGAGAGCGAACCGAACCGCAGCGGCAGCACCGCGCCCTCCGTGGCGGCCTCGGTCAGCACGTGCTGGTGGGCCATCAGGTCGCGGCGCTTGGGCCGCAGGTCCTCGGGGCAGTCGCTGACCACGGCCGCCAGCTCGCCGGCGCGCACCACGCGGACCGGCCGCGGCGGGTCGCCGATGCCCCGGACTTCCTTCTCCTCCAGCGAGGGGTGGTCGGCGCGGGCGATGCCGTACACGTACGTGCTCACTCGGACTCCTCCTTCTTGCGGGAGGCGGTGCGCCGCGGCCTGCGCTCCTCGGTCTGGCCGGACTCCTCGCGGCCCTGGCCGATGGCGTCGGCGAACGTCTGCGCGGCGCCGGACAGCGCACCCTTGGACTTGCCGCGGGCGCCGGACTCGGTGACCTGCCCGACGACGTCGGGGAGGCCCGGGCTCTTGTTGGCGCCGGTCTCCAGGTCCAGCCGGTTACAGGCCTCGGCGAAGCGCAGGTACGTGTCGACGCTGGCCACCACGACCCGTACGTCGATCTTCAGGATCTCGATGCCGACCAGCGAGACGCGGACGAACGCGTCGATCACCAGTCCGCGGTCCAGGACCAGCTCCAGCACGTCGTACAAGCCGCTGGTGCCGCCCCCGCCCCCGCTCTGCTGCTGTGCCGGAACAACCGTCATGTCTGTGGTTTCCCCTTCGCGCGCTCGTAGCGGCTGACGCGCCGGTAGCCCGTGAGCTGGCCCTCGTGGTTCAGGGTCACCTCGTAGAGCGCCATGAGACTCATCGTCTCGGGCACCCGTTCGAGCTCCAGCACTTCGGCCTCCAGCACCCAGCCGTCCTCGGTCTGCTCGAACCGGGACACGGTCTCCGGACGCAGCCCCGTCAGCTCGGCGAGCTGTTCGCGGGCCGTGCGCAGGAGCTCCGGCAGGGTGGGGCCGGTCACCGCCTGGCGGTCCTTGTCGTCTGATGTACGTCCTGTGTCGTCTCTGTGGTCTCTCATGGCCTCCTCGGCGTCGGCGGGTACCGCGCGACGGGTGGCCCAAACCCGCCCGGGCGCGGCGGGGTAGCGAAAAATCGATGTGGCGTGCGTCTCGTCCGGAGCATTGCGGGACATCCCCGCAGGCCCGTGGCGGAAAGAAATTGACGACCCGCCGGAAAAGGAATTGCCGGGCCGCGGGCAAAAGCGCGGCTCGGCGCATCCGGAATGCGGGAAAACCCGAATTGCGGCGCGGTGGGCAACCACCCGCTTGGGGCAGTGCAAGGCGCGTGCGGGTGACGCCCGTTACGGTAAACCCGAACTGCTTTTCTGTGACACAAGTGTGACCAATGTGCGTGAGGGCATGCCGTGAAGCGGTCCCGGACGGGCCTTCCGCCGCCCGGATCGGACGCCTACGGTGGCAGCCATGGCACCCGCACCGAACTCCCCGTACGAACCCGATGACGACACCGACTCCTACCTCGGCCTGTCCCAGGAAGCGGCGGAAAAGCAGGCCCGCGAACGGGGCTGGCGCACCGTCCGTTCCCTGCCGCCGGGCACGATCATCACCATGGAATATCTCGGCGGCCGACTGAACTTCGAGGTCGACAAGGGCCACGTGCGGCGCTGCTGGAAGGGATGACGGGCCGGGCGGAAGAACCGAC
This sequence comes from Streptomyces sp. NPDC003077, assembly GCF_040611095.1. Classification (NCBI taxonomy): domain Bacteria; kingdom Bacillati; phylum Actinomycetota; class Actinomycetes; order Kitasatosporales; family Streptomycetaceae; genus Streptomyces; species Streptomyces sp. NPDC003077. Next base: position 58,625 of record NZ_JBEXNM010000034.1, read on the forward strand.
TCCGAATGCGGTGTGTCCGGGGTGACCGGAGGCGCACGGGTGGTATCCGATGACCGGGCGACGCGGGAACGGCGCCGGGCGCCGGTGGGCCGCCGCGCATGCTCGTCTCACGGCGTTGCCCGCGGCGGCCTTTCTCACGCCACCGCCGGAGGGTGGCGCGCCATACCGCCTGAGGGCGGCGTGCCCATACCGCCTGAGAGCGGCGCGCCCATGGACGAACGACGGCCCCGGCCGCTCAGGAGGAGCGGCCGGGGCCGTCGGCTGCGGGGGAGGGGGTGTGCGTACCGTCCCCGCGGTCGGGAGTGGGGTCAGCTGCCCCCGGCGCGCCCGGTGGGGGCCAGCGGCGCGGTGCGGGAGGCGCGGTCGCTGTGCGGCGGCCGGCGGCTGCCGGTGGGGGTGACCGGAGACCGCTCCGAGCGGCTGGTGTGCGGGCGCGACGCGTGGTACGGCCAGCCCTCCGGCGCGCGGGTGGCGGTGCGGCCCGCCGCGGGGGAGGCCACCGGCTCTCGGCCGCCTGACCCGGCGGTCACCGGCTCGCGGCCACCTGACCCGGCGGTCACCGGTTCCCGGCCGGCGGGAGCGCTGGTCAGCGGCTCGCGTACGAGGACCTCCTTCTCGGGCGCGGCGCGCTGCGCCGACAGCCCGGAGCGGACGCCCGCCGGGGCCACCGGCACCGGAGCGATGAGCGTCCCGGCCCGCAGCCGCCGCACCAGGCCCATCAAGCGGTCCTCCACCCAGGCCATCCCCGGCTCGAACCACGGCAGCGCCAGCAGCACCAGCAACCCGGCCGCCCAGCCCAGCAGGACATCGCTGACCCAGTGCGTACCGAGATAGACGGTCGTCATTCCGACGCCGAGCGCGCCGAGCGCGGCGATCACCGAGAGGGTGCGGCGCCGCAGCGGCGTGGTCGCCAGATAGGCCAGAACACCCCAGGTGACCACGGCGTTCGAGGTGTGACCGGAGGGGAATATATCGCCGCCCAACCACATCTCGTTGGCGCCGACCGTGGTGGCGTAGTGCGGCCCGAGCCGCCCCATGCCCAGCTTGGCGGCGCCCACCGTGACGTTCAGCAGCAGGAGCGATACGCCCAGTACCAGCAGCGGGTGCAGGTTGCGCTGCCGCCAGCAGCGCCAGCCCAGCCAGGCCGCCACCGCCAGCGCCGTCGGCCCGCGCTGCCCCAGGACCACGAAGTAGTCGAGGAAGGCGTGGATGGCCGGCCACTGCTTGTACGGCCGGAAGAACATGACCTGCCAGTCGAACGTGACCAGCCACGAAGTGGCCAGCACGCCGGCCACGATCGCCACGTACACCGCCAGCGTGCCCCCGAACAGCCACAGGCGTGTCCGGGTCATGCGTGGTCGGGCGCGATCGGCCGGTTGCTCCTCCATCTGGTCGAGCTTGTCATCGGTACGCACTCAATCGACGTTACCGCGTGCCATGTAGGTGCCTGGTCAATCGGTGCGCTTTGTAATGACGATGTGATGTGGAATGTGTCTCAAATCAGGCTCCGCGCAACGGTTTAATCACGGAATTCTCGATGCCCCGTTTCTCTTCCCGGCATCCGTTCCGTGCGCTCCACCGAGCCCTCATTCCTATTTGTGGACGCAGTTTATCGGTGATTCGCCCGCGCGTCGTGATGCGTTTCCCGGAACGGATTCGCGGAACGATACCTTCCGGTCCTGTCACCGGTCGTGACGACGGCCATGGGCTTCCGGCCACGACAGGAGGATGTCGTTCCGGCCACGGCGGCCGGAGTCGTTCGGGCGGATCCGCGCCCTTTCGCGGGGGAGGGGCCGGGGTGTTCCCGACGCGCGGCGCGCGCCGTTCTGTGGCGGTGACCACATGTCCTTATGGTCTCTTTAACAAGGGCGGCGGGCACGACGGCGTATCGCCATTAAGGAACCCGCCCGTTAAGGAACCCGTCCGTCTTCCCTCCGGCTTCCTTTACGCGGCGAGGGTTTTCCGCGGGGCCGCGGGCGAAGCAATCGGGCCTGTCCCGCCGCCGGGCGGGGCGGCCGAGGGCGGGGCGGCTACGGAGTGGGTCGGCTGCGGGGTGGGTCGGCGCCGGCAAGCCGGAGCCCCCTGCGACCCGAGCCCCTTACGGGCGCTCCGCCCGGAGGACCGAGCCGCGAGCCGATACCCCTACGGCGGCCCCGACCCGTTCAGCCAGAACGCCCCGTAGACCGCCGACCCCGCCGCGATCACCCCGATCAGCGACCAGGCCCGGCCCGGCCGCCACCGCGCGAGCGCCGCGGCGGCCGGCAGCAGCAACGGGTACGCGGGCATCAGCAGCCGCGGCTTGGAACCGAAGTACCCCTTCGCCGTCAGCGCGAGCAGCACCACGACGCCGCAGTACACCAGCAGCGGCAGCGGCTGGCCGCGCCGCGCGGTGCGCACGTACAGCCAGACCAGCAGGGCGACGCCGATGAGCAGCGCCAGCCCGGCCAAGAAGGCGGGGCCGGCGAGCTGGTCCCGGATGAACCGGCCGAAGGCGAGGCCCCCGTCGAAGCCGTTGCCCCAGCCGCCCTGGACGTCGAAGTAACCGGTGAGGCTGCCCTGCCGCGCGCCCACCCACAGGACGTAGCCGAGCCAGCCGAGCGGCGCGAGCAGCACACCGAGGAGCATCCGCCGATGCCGCCCCCAGGGGATCGCGCGGACGCCGTCGCCCTCGGGCCGCGCGCGCCACAGGGTGACGGCCGCGGTGATCCACACGGCGGCCACCACGGCGGCGCCAACCGGCCGGGTCAGCCCGGCCAGCGAGGCCAGCACCCCCGCCGTCACCCACCGCCCCGACAGGACGCACAGCACACCGCCCGCCGCGAGCGCGGTGAACAGCGACTCCGAGTACGCCATCGACTGCACGATCCCGACCGGCACCGCGGCCCACAGCGCGGCGAGCGCCACGCCCGCCCTCGGCCCGTGCAGCCGCTCGCCGGTCGCGTACAGCGCCCAGGCCGCGCCGAGCGAGGCCGTCCAGGACACCACCAGCCCCGCGTCCGCCGCCGACAGCGGCAGCAGCGCGGAGAGCCCGCGCTCCAGCCAGGGCAGCAGCGGGAAGAAGGCCAGATTCGAGTGCACGTCGCCGTCGGCCAGGTGGACGGTGTAGCCGTAGCCCTGCTCGGCGACGCGGGTGTACCAGAGGGCGTCCCACCGGGCGGCGAGCAGCGTGTGCCAGTCCTTGCCGTTCGCCGCCGACCAGACCGCCAGGACGACGACGCCGAGCGCCCGGATCGCGGCGTACGCCAGCAACGCGGGCGCGGCACGCCGCAACGCGTTCGGGACCCGGTCGGCACGTGGCCGCTCGGCGGTGTCGGCGCGGGCGAGATCGGTCACCTGGTCGATTATCCAGGAGTCGGCCGATCACCCCGGAGAGGAGCCGACCGGAGCTCCGGTCGCCGGGAAGCATGGAGACGAGACGAGACGGGTCGAGGCGGAGACGAGGCGGGCCGGGGGGGAAGAGAGGGGCCGGGCCGCGCCGGAGGCAAGGCGGATCGCGACGGAGACAAGGCGGCGGGCCGCGACAGGGCGAGCGAGACGGAGACGAGACGAGGACGAGACGGAGACGAGAGAGCGACGAATCCGGCATCAGTCCAACAATCACCCCACAATGGGCGTACGCCCCCGTTCCCGCTCACCCTCCCCATCAGCCCATATCTGGCGTACCAGCCGCATCCAGACACATCCCCGTCCGATTTCCGGTGTCCAGAAACCGAATAACGGACACTCGGGCGGCGACGCGTCCGGGCCCAACGTCCCCCGACCGGTGGCCGTTAGTCCGGATGCCGCCGGCGGGTATGGGAACCGCCGGGCCCTGCGACGAGCGTCTCATCATGGGGTGAGCCACACGTCACCCCACGCGACTCGCGTAGTCTGACGTCTCAACTCGCCCGTGCCGCCCGTTTCACCGGGGCGTCCATCGCGCCCTGATCGTGGCCGCGAGAGCATGACTGGAGGTGCGTACATGCCCGGGACGACCACGTCCGGCAGTGACCGGACGAGCGGTGGGCCCCGGCTCAGAGGCGGCGGGGTGAACCGCTGGACCGTGCTGATCGTGCTCTGCGTCAGCCTGCTGTTCGTCGCCCTGGACACGACCATCCTGTACGTGGCCGTTCCGTCCGTCACCGAGGACCTGCGTCCCGGTCCGGTGGAGCTCCTCTGGATCGTCGACGTCTATCCGCTCATCGCGGCCTCCCTGCTCATCCTCTTCGGCACCCTCGGCGACCGGGTCGGCCGGCGCCGCGTCCTGCTCCTCGGCTACGGCCTCTTCGGGCTGGCCTCGGCGCTGGCCGCGCTGGCGCCCAATCCGCCGATCCTGATGACGGCCCGTGCGCTGCTCGGCATCGGCGGCGCGATGATCATGCCGGCCACGCTCTCGATCCTGCGCCAGGTCTTCCCGGACCGGCGCGAACGGGCGGTGGCCATCGGCGTGTGGAGCGCGGTGGCCGCGGTGGGGGCCGCCGTCGGCCCGGTGCTCGGCGGCTTCCTCGTCGAGAACTTCTGGTGGGGCTCGGTCTTCCTGATCAACATCCCGATGATGACGGCGATGCTGCTCGTCGGCCGGTGGCTGCTGCCCGAATCCCGGGGCGAGGGCAACGGCCCGTGGGACGTGGTGGGCGCCGTGATCGCGGCGCTCGGCGTGCTGGGCGTCGTCCTCGGTGTCAAGCGCATGGGCAGCGGTGCGGCCGTCGTCGGCCTGACCACCCTGCTGCCCATCGTCCTCGGCGTGCTGCTGCTGTTCCTCTTCGTACGCCGCCAGCGACGGCGCGCGCACCCCCTCATCGACCTGCGGCTGTTCGCCCGTCCGGCCTTCGGCACGTCCGTGGGCTGCATAGTCCTGGCGATGCTCGCCCTGGTGGGGCTCCAGCTCATAGCGGTCCAGTACCTCCAGCTCGTCCTCGGCCTCACCCCCCTGGAGACCGGCCTGCGGATGCTGCCGCTGGTCTTCTCGGCCATGGCGGCGGGCCTGACGGGCTCCCGCATCCTCCAGGCGCTCGGGCCGCGGGCGATGGTCTCGCTCGGCTTCCTGCTCACGGCCCTGGCCGTGCTGTGCCTGACGGGGATGGGCGACCACGACCGGCCCTGGCTGCTCGTCCTCGGGTTCGTCCTGCTCGGCTTCGGCTTCCAGACCACGCTTTTCGGCGCGTACGAGTCCATGCTCAGCGAGGCACCCGCCGACCAGGCGGGCGGCGCGGCGGCCATCGGCGAGACCTCCTACCAGCTCGGGGCGGGCATCGGCGTCGCCCTGCTGGGCAGCGTCATGAACGCCGCCTACGCGCCGGGGCTCTCCGACGTGGACGGCGTGCCGCGCCGGGCCGCGGACTCGGCGGCCCACTCGCTGGGCGAGGCCTACAAGGTGGCCTCCGGCCTGAGCGAGGGCGCCCGCGCCGCGCTGCGCGAGGCCGCCCGGGACTCCTTCGTCCGCGGGCTGCACATCACCCTCATCGCCAGTGCGGTGCTGCTGCTGGTCGGCGCCGCGATCGCGCTGCGGCTGCCGCGCCGCACCGCGGAGCCGACCGGCCGGGACGACGAGGACGACCCACAGGGCACCGCCGGCGACCTCCCCGCCGACGGGGCCACTCCCGACGGACCCGACGACCCCTACGGCCCCGACTGCGAGACGGCCTCGGCCCCGGCGGGCTCGGGCCGCTGAGCGCCCGGGGCCAGGCCCTGGCTCGGCCCGCGCTGGCCTTGACCCCGACGGGCCCGGGCCGCCGAACCCCTGGACTCAGGCACTGACTGACCCAGGCCCCGACCGGCCCGTCTTGAACCGGCCCCGACCCCGACGGCCCCGGGCCACCGCCCCCCGGCCCGGGCCGCCGAACCCCTGAGCCCAGGCCCGCCCGGCCCGGCCCCGACCGGCCCACGCCCTCCTGCCCCCCGGACCCGATAGGCCCTTGTCCGCCCGCCGTGCCGCCCGTACGGTCGGGACCGAGACGCAACTATCACCGCTAGTTTTCGCGTACGGCCACGCCAGCGGGGCCGCACGCGCGGAACCCGCCGGAGGCCCGTCATGTCCGCACCCGCCCTGCCGCCGTTCGACCCAGCCGACCCACTGGGCCTGGACGACCTGCTCACCGACGAGGACCGGGCGGTGCGCGACACCGTCCGCCGCTGGGCCGCCGACCGGGTGCTGCCGCACATCGCCGAGTGGTACGAGAACGGCGAGCTGCCCGGCATCCGCGACCTGGCCCGCGAGCTGGGCGGTCTGGGAGCGCTGGGCATGAACCTGACCGGGTACGGCTGCGCGGGCGCCTCGCACGTCCAGTACGGGCTGGCCTGCCTGGAGCTGGAGGCCGCCGACTCGGGCGTCCGGTCGCTGGTCTCCGTACAGGGGTCGCTGGCCATGTACGCCATCTGGCGCTTCGGCTCGGAGGAGCAGAAGCAGGAGTGGCTGCCCCGGATGGCCGCGGGCGAGGTGATCGGCTGCTTCGGCCTGACCGAGCCGGACCACGGCTCCGACCCGGCCGCCATGCGCACGTACGCCAAGCGCGACGGCACGGACTGGGTGCTCACCGGCCGCAAGATGTGGATCACCAACGGCTCGGTGGCCGGCGTCGCCGTGGTCTGGGCCCGCACCGACGAGGGCATCCGCGGGTTCGTGGTGCCCACCGACGCGCCCGGCTTCTCGGCGCCCGAGATCCGGCACAAGTGGTCGCTGCGCGCCTCCGTCACCAGCGAACTGGTCCTGGACGAGGTCCGGCTGCCCGCCGGAGCGGTGCTGCCCGGCGCCGAGGGCCTGCGCGGGCCGCTGAGCTGCCTGAGCCACGCCCGCTACGGGATCGTGTGGGGCTCCATGGGCGCCGCGCGGGCGAGCTTCGAGGCGGCGCTGGAGTACGCCCGCACCCGTGAGCAGTTCGGCCGGCCGATCGGCGGCTTCCAGCTCACCCAGGCCAAGCTCGCCGACATGGCCGTCGAACTCCACAAGGGCATTCTGCTCGCCCACCACCTGGGGCGGCGGTTCGACGCGGGACGGCTGCGGCCGGAACAGGTCAGCTTCGGAAAGCTCAACAACGTGCGCGAGGCGATCGAGATCTGCCGTACCGCGCGGACGATCCTGGGCGCCAACGGGATCTCGCTCGAATACCCGGTCATGCGCCACGCCACGAATCTGGAGTCGGTCCTCACCTACGAGGGCACCGTCGAGATGCACCAGCTCGTGCTGGGCAAGGCGCTCACCGGGCTCGACGCGTTCCGGTGAGCGGCCTGGGTCCTGCCGTCAAAGTGGCGTCGTGCGCCCGAAGGACGCGCGCCACTTTGGCGACAGGGCTTGGCCCGTCAGCTCTGGTTGAAGAATCCGCCCTGCCCCCGGCGGCCCGCGCCCTCGCCGCTGAGCACCCGGTAGTCGGCGGGGGTGAGCAGGAAGACCCGGGTGGCCACCCGCTCGATGGAGCCGCGCAGCCCGAAGGTCAGCCCCGCGGCGAAGTCCACCACGCGCTTGGCGTCGGCGGGCTCCATGGACGTCAGATTGACGATCACCGGGACGCCCTCCCGGAAGAGCTCGCCGATGCCGCGCGCGTCCCGGAAGCTCTCCGGGGTGACCGTGGCGATGCGGGTGGGCTGCTCCGGCGCCGCCTCGTCGGCCGGCCGGGCGCGGACATCGGTGACCCAGGCCTGACCGCCCGTCTGGCCCGGGTCTGACTCCTCGGCGTAGTCGTCGTCGTAGTAGCGCTCGTCATCGTTGTCGTCGACGAGGCCAAGCCAGGCACTCGCCTTGCGCACCGATCCCATTGACGCCTCCTCTCACCCGCGGTGTCTGTTGTCCCGCCTCCCTATCGTCGTCCATGATGCGGATGCTGCGCCAAGCGATAGCCGCCGCACGGGGGGTTCGTGACACATCTGGTGCAAACAGGGTGGCGTGTCGTCAGGACGTGTGCAGCTTAAGCGAACTGACGGTGTGGTGCGCGTCACGGTCGGTACGCGTCGCGCCGAGGCGGTCGGGAGGGCCGGTCGGAGGCGCCGGACTAGCGGATTTCCGGCGGGCTGATGCGGGAGACGGGGATCGCCGAGGCGCTGGTGCCCCACTTTTTCAGGATGCGGGCGTAATCCCCATTTTTGTGCAGCTTGTTGACGGCGGCCTGGAAGGCGGGGGCCAGCGGGGTGCCCTTCTTGAAGGCGAAGCCGACGTCCAGCCGCTTGAACTCGTTCAGGAAGCGCACCCCCTCCTGCTGCCGTACGGCGTAGCGGAGCCCGTTGATGGTGCTCATCACCACGTCGCTGTGTCCCTGCCGGAGGGAGATCCACATGGCGGCCTCCTCGGCATAGGTCCGCACCTCGTACGGCTCCTTGCCGGCCGCGGCGCAGCGGGACCGGTTTTTCTCCAGGGTGGCCTCGAAAGTGGTCCCGGCACCGGTGGCCACCGTCTGCCCGCACAGCTGCTCCAGGGACGTGACCTTCCGCAGGGGGCTGTCCTCGCGGGCCGCGAACCCCTGGCCGTCGTTGATGTAGGTGACGAAGTCGATGACGCGGCGGCGTTCCTCGGTGACGCCGAAATTGCCGGTGCCCAGGTCGTACTTCCCGCTGCCGAGCGCCGGCAGGATCGCCTCGAAGCTCGCCACCTCGCGCTTGAGCGTGATCCCGAGCACCCGGGCGACCGCCTCTGCCATGTCGATGTCCTGGCCGACGACGGTCCCGCCGTCCTCCGGGTAGGCGGCGGCGGGCGGCGTGCCGACGGAGACGGCGAGGGTCAGGGTGCCGCGGGCGCGGACGTCCGCGGGGAGCAGCTTCGCCACGGCCGGGTCCTTCTCGATGCCCGAGACGACGTCCGTCGTGGGGATCGCTCCGGCGGGAGCGGCGCCGCGGGGACGGGACGCGGCGTCAGGAGCGCCGGAGCCGCAGGCGGTGAGGGCGAGGGCGGCGGCGGCCAGGACGGCCGCGGCGCGGGCGGTGCGCGAGCGGGGGCTCCGGACGGGCGTACGGGATCGGGGGCGGGCGGTGCGCATGAGGTCGGGGCTCCAAGATGTGGTGCGGGCGGCGGTGAGCGGGGCGGGCGGCCGGTCGGTGTGCGGGCGGGAGGGCCGGTCGGTGTGCGGGCAGGCGGGTCGGTCGGGGTGTGCGGAGGCAAGCGGGCAGGGCTCGGCCGGGACGGGGGTACCTGCCGGTGGCGGGGCTCGTGAGTACCTGCGGACGCCCCCGAGGCCGGGACCGTACGGACACGGCGAACGATCCCGGGTGCCCTCGCGGGCGTGCGAAGGATGCCCACGGGCGCACGTGTCCCAGGGGGCGACGGATCAGGGTGCGCCTACGGACGGCGCGGATCGAGCGAGGGGAGGGGTGCGCCGGTGGACGGCGCGGGTGTGTGAAGGCGCGGTGACGGAGGGAGTCGGAAACCGCGCGGCGGCCCGGCCGGTGCGACGGCGGGCGCGGGGCGGCGGGGTCAGCTCAACAGGAACAGGACCACACACGACCGAAGTCGATGTGGTCGCGGGTGACCAGCCGCTGCCATGCGTTCATGCTGCTCAGTGGAACAGGCATCCGTATTCCGCGTCAACCTCGGTGTGACGCACCGCTCACAGTGTGGACAGCCTTGACAACGGGGCGTGTGCACCCCATAGCCTCAAAGGCCAGTCGTGCTGAGGGGCGCGACTCGCAAGCCTGTGTGAAGGCGCTCAACTCCCGTGCTGCACCATGACATTCACGGAGCCTTCGCATGCCTGCGCCCGATACCGCCGCTCCTGCGGATTCCCGCCCCCATGACCGGCCTCTTCCCGTTTCACGTGAAACCGCGCTCTCCCAAGTCGAGTTGAGCGGCCCCGGCGTCTCGCCGCGCGTCGTGCCCGTCCGCCGTACCGGCCAGTGGCTCGCCGCCGGTGTGGTGCTGCTGCTCCTCGCCATGGTCGTCAACTCGGTCGTGCGCAACGAGGCGTTCCAGTGGGACGTGGTGATCGAGTACTTCACCACCACCGCCGTGTTGCGCGGGCTGGTGCTCACGCTGTGGCTGACGGCGCTGGTCATGGTCCTCGGCTTCGTGCTGGGAACGGTGCTCGCCGTGATGCGGCTGTCGGCCAACCGGGTGCTGCGCTCGGTGAGTTGGGGGTATGTCTGGCTGTTCCGGTCGACGCCGCTCCTGGTGCAGCTGCTGTTCTGGTTCAACATCGGGGCGCTGTATCCGCGGCTCGGGCTCGGTATCCCGTTCGGGCCGGAGTTCGTCACCGTCAAGACCGCGAACCTGCTGGGACCGGTCGCCGTCGCCGTCATCGGGCTGACGCTGCACGAGGCCGCGTACGCCGCCGAGGTGGTGCGCGGCGGGGTGCTGTCCGTGGACCGGGGGCAGACCGAGGCGGCGCAGTCGCTAGGGCTCGGGGCGTGGCGGCGGCTGCGGCGGATCGTGCTGCCGCAGGCGATGCGGGCCATCGTGCCGCTGGCCGGGAACATGCTGATCGGCACGCTCAAGGGCACCTCGATCGTCAGCGTGATCGCCGTGCAGGACCTGCTCTACTCCGTCCAGCTCGTCTACCACCGCACCTACCAGGTGATCCCGCTGCTGCTGGTCGCCACCATCTGGTACGTCGCGGTGACCTCGGTGCTCGGCGTCGGCCAGCACTACATCGAGCGGCACTACGGGCGAGGGGCGGCCGGTTCGCGATGAGGCCCTCCATCGTCATCGTCGGGGCGGGCCCGCGCGCCACCGGGCTGATCGAGCGGATCGCCGCCAACGCCCCCGAGCTGTATCCCGACGCACCGCTGGACCTGCACCTCGTCGACCCGCACCCGCCCGGGGCCGGGCGCGTCTGGCGCCACGACCAGTCGCCGCTGCTGTGGATGAACTCCATGGCCGAGGACGTCACCCTGTTCACCGACGACTCCGTCGAGCTGGCCGGCCCCGTCCGGCCCGGCCCCTCGCTCGCCGAGTGGGCGGAACGGGTGCGCGCCGGGGAGATCGCCGTGCGTCCCGAACTGGCCGACGACGTCCGCGCGTTGGACGGGCAGGGCTTCGCCGGGCGGCGGGTGCAGAGCGCGTACCTGACGTGGGTGTACGAGCGGGCGGTGGCCGCGCTGCCGCCGAGCGTGGCCGTCCACGTCCACCGCGACCGCGCCGTACGCCTCCGCGGCCCGCGTGACGGGCGGCAGAGGGTGTGGCTGGCCGGGCGCGACGTGCCGCTGGAGGCGGACCTCGTCGTCCTCGCGCTCGGCCACCTCGACGCCGAACCCGACGCGCAGCAGCGGGACCTGGCCGCCTTCGCCGCCGACCACAGGCTGACCTACCTGCCGCCGGCCTTCACCGCCGACAGCGACCTGACCGGGCTGCGGCCCGGCGAGCCCGTCCTCGTCCGCGGCTTCGGGCTGGCCTTCGTGGACCTGATGGTGCTGCTGACCGAGGGGCGCGGCGGCTCGTACGCCACCGGGCCCGGCGGACGGCTGGAGTACCGGCCGTCCGGGCGGGAGCCGGTGCTGCACGTGGGGTCCCGGCGCGGCGTGCCGTACCACTCCAAGATCGGTTACACGTGGTGGGGCGAACGGCCGCCGGTGCCCCGGTTCTTCGGCCCCGAGCAGATCGAGGAACTGCGGGCCCGGCCCGGTGGCCTCGACTTCCGGCGCGACGTGTGGCCGCTGATCACCAAGGAGCTGGGCTTCGCCCACTACCACCGGCTGTTCGACGCCCACCCGGAGCGCACGCGCGGCGGCTGGGCGGAGTTCGACGAGAAGTACGCGGTGGCCGAGCCGGGGAGCGAGGTGCTGCGCACGCTCGTCGCCTGCGCCGTCCCCGACCCCGCAGACCGCCTGGACCTCGAACGGCTGGACCGGCCCCTGGAGGGCGTCCGGTACGCCGACGCGGAAGCCCTCCAAGCCGGGCTGCGCGGCTACATCGAGGCCGACCTCGCGCGCCGCCACGACCCCGCGCACAGCCCCGACCTGGCGGTCTTCCTCGCGCTGCTGTCGGTGTACGGGCAACTCGTCCGGCTCGGCGACATCGGCCCGTGGTGGCACGGCTTCTTCAGCTACCTCGCGTCCGGGCCGCCCGGCCCCCGGCTGCGCCAGCTCCTGGCGCTGTCCCGGGCGGGGGTGGTGCGGTTCCTGGGAGCGGACACCACCGTGACGGCCGACCCGGTGCGCGGCGTGTTCCGGGCGGCCTCCGCCACCGTGCCCGGCGCGGCCGTGGAGGCCCGCGCGCTGGTGGAGGCGCGGCTTCCCGAACCGTCGGTGGCCCGTACCCGCGACCCGCTGCTGCGCGGGTTGCGCGCGGACGGCGCCGCCGTCACCCCCGCCGACCTGCTCGCCGCGGACCCGAAGGACGGCCGGGTGCTGGACGGCGCCGGACGCCCGCACCCCCGCCGGTTCGCGCTGGGCCCGCACGCGGAAGGCGGCAGCGCGGGCGCGTTCACCCGGCCGCACACCAACGGCCCCGCCTTCCGGCAGAACGACGCCACCGCGCGGGCGCTGCTGGGCTTCCTGGCGGGGACGGCCGAAGCCGAACCCGCCCGGCCGGCCCGCACGCCACGGGCCGCCGACACCGCGCGGCCAGTCGACCCGGGCTCGTCCCCGTCCGCCGACCCCGCGCGGCCAGTCGACCCGGATTCGTCCCCGTCAGCCGACCCCGCGCGCCCCGACGGCACCCGGACGCCCGCGTCCGGCACCCCCGCCCACCGCCTCCCCCTCCGCGTACCGACCCCTGGAGACCACCATGTCGTTGACCAGTGACCCGCCCGCCGGGGCGACGGCGGCGCGGGAGGCCGGTCCGCGCGACCCGGACGACCTCGCCGCCCTGAAGGTCGTCCCCGTACGCCACCCCTGGAGATGGCTGGCGATCGCGGCGACCGCCGTGGTGCTCGCGCAGTTCGCGCACGGCCTGATCACCAACCCGGCCTGGGAGTGGGAGGTGTTCGCCCGCTTCTTCACCGCCCGCACGATCCTCAAGGCCGTGTGGATCACCGTGCAGCTCACCTTCTACGGGACGGTGCTGGGCTTCGCGCTGGGCATCGTGCTGGCCTTCATGCGGCTGTCCGCCAGCCCGTTCCTGCGCGCGGTGTCCTTCGCGTACATCTGGGCCTTCCGCTCGATCCCGCTCATCGTGCAGTTGCTGTTCTGGTTCAACCTCGCCTACCTCTACAAGCGCCTCCAGTTCGGCATCCCCTTCGGGCCCGGCTTCTTCTCCTTCGACACCATGGGCCTGGTCGGCGCGATGAGCGCGGCGGTCCTCGGCCTCGCGCTGCACCAGGCCGCGTACGCCGCCGAGATCGTGCGCGGCGGGGTGCTGTCCGTGGACGCCGGGCAGCGCGAGGCGGCGAGCGCGCTGGGCATCCCCAAGCTGCGCCAACTGCGGCGGATCGTGCTGCCGCAGGCCATGCGCGCCATCCTGCCCACCGCCGCCAACGAGGTGATCTCCCTCTTCAAAGGCACCTCGATCGTCTCCGTCATGGCGATCGGCGAACTCTTCTACCAGGTCCAGGTCGTCTACGGACGGACCGGCCAGGTCGTCCCCCTGCTGATGGTGGCCACCGCCTGGTACGTCCTGCTGACCACCGTGCTCTCCGTCCTCCAGCACTACCTCGAACGCCACTTCGCCAAGGGAGCGACCCGATGAGCACCGCCACCACCCCCACCGCCGACCACACCGCGCACCCGGCCGACCGCCCCGCGATGGTGGATGTCAGAGGCGTGCACAAGAGCTTCGGCGCACTGGAAGTACTGCGCGGCGTGGACCTCCAGGTCGCGGCCGGGCAGGTCGCCGTGATCATCGGCCCCTCCGGCTCCGGCAAGTCCACGCTGCTGCGCACCATCAACCACCTGGAGAAGGTCGACAGCGGCTGGATCAGCGTGGACGGCGCGCTGGTCGGCTACCGCCGGTCCGGCGACAAGCTGTACGAGCTGCGCGAACGCGAGATCCTCAAGCAGCGCACCGGCATCGGCTTCGTCTTCCAGAACTTCCACCTCTTCCCGCACTTGACCGTGCTGGAGAACGTCACCGAGGCCCCCGTCGCCGCCCTGCGCCGCCCCAAGAAGGAGGCCGCGCACACCGCGCGCGGGCTGCTGGCCCGGGTGGGCCTGGCCGACAAGGCGGACGCGTACCCCAAACAGCTCTCCGGCGGACAGCAGCAGCGGGTGGCCATCGCCCGCGCCCTCGCCCTGGAACCCAAGCTGCTGCTGTTCGACGAGCCGACCTCGGCGCTGGACCCGGAGCTGGTCGGCGAGGTGCTGGACGTCATCAAGGACCTGGCCCGGCAGGGCACCACCATGGTCGTCGTCACGCACGAGATCGGCTTCGCCCGCGAGGTCGCCGACACCGTCGTGTTCATGGACGGCGGCCAGGTCGTCGAACAGGGGCCGCCGGAACAGGTGCTGGACCGGCCCACCCACGAGCGCACCCGGTCCTTTCTGGCGAAGGTGCTGTGAGGCCCGTCATGACCAAGGTGCCGCCAGCCGTGCCGATCACGAACGACGACCCGATCACGAAGACCCCGTCGAACCACGATGCCTTCCACCGCCCCACCAGGAGAACGCCGTTGAACCGCCGCCGTACGCCGCCCGCTCTCGCCGCCCTCGCCGCGCTGCCGCTCGTCCTGGCCGGCTGCGCCGACCCCGGCGACGGGAGCGAACCCGCCGGAGCCCAGGGCAACCGGGTGGCCGGGATCAACCTCGCCCCCGAGCAGCACCGGGTGCGCGGGACCAAGGACGCGCGGGCCGCCGCGCTGGTGCCCGCCCGGGTACGGGAGTCCGGCACGCTGCGGATCGGCATCACGGCCGACGGCATCCCCCCGCTGGGCTTCTACGCCACCGACGACCGGACCGTCATCGGCGTCGAGACCGACATCGCCGTCCTCGTCGCCGACACCCTCGGTCTCAAGGCCGAGTTCGAGCCGCTGTCCTGGGAGAACCTCTTCGTCGGCCTGGACAGCGGCAAGCTGGACGCCGGATTCTCCAACATCACGGTCACCGAGGACCGCAAGGAGAAGTACGACTTCGCGACCTACCGGCTGGACGAACTGGCGGTGGAGACGCGCAAGGGCAGCGGCTGGCGGGTGAAGGGCCCCCGCGACGTGGCGGGGAAGTCGATCGCGGTCTCCACCGGCACCAACCAGGAGAAGATCCTCGTCGACTGGGCCGAGGAGAACCGGGCCGCCGGACGCGCGCCCGTGGACATCAAGTACTTCCAGAAGGAGTCCGACACCTACCTGGCGCTGCGCTCCGGCCGGATCGACGGCTACTTCGGCCCGCACCCGTCCGTCGCGTACCACGTCGCCACGACCGGCGAGACCGAGATCGCCGGCCGGTTCTCCGGGGGCGGCGAGGGGCTCCAGGGCAAGATCGCCGCGACCACCAAGAAGGGCAGCGGCCTGGCCCGCGCCTACGCCGCCGCACTCCAGCGCACCATCGCCGACGGCACGTACCAGAAGGTGCTCAAGCGCTGGAAGCTGAGCAGCGAAGCGGTCAAGACCTCCGAGGTCAACCCGCCCGGCCTGCCCCGGACGGCGTCCTGACGCGCCACCGGCCCCCACTGAACCGGTGCGCCGCCATCCGGCGGCACACCCGACGGAAGGCCCACCGAATGCCCGCAACCTCCTGCACCCCGTCCCGCGGCCCGCTCCACCTGGCCGTCGCGCTCGACGGACCGCGCCCCCGCCCGGTGGGCCCCCGGACCGCCCGCCGCCGGCCCGAGCGCTACACGGCCGAGCACTACGTGCGGCTGGCGCGGCTCGCCGAGCGCGGCGGCCTGGACTTCGTCACCCTCGGCGACTCCTTCGCCCGGCCCGGCCCCGACGCGCTCGCCGTCCTGGCCCGGGTGGCGCCCGCGACCGAGCGGATCGGCCTGGTCCCCACCGTCACCACCACCCACACCGAGCCCTTCCACCTCGCCACCGCCGTCGCCACCCTCGACTGGGTCAGCCACGGCAGGGCGGGCTGGACGGCGGACGTGTCCACGACCACCGCCGAGGCCCGCCTCTTCGGCCGCCGACCGGCCGCGCCCGCCGACGCGCTGTGGCACGAGGCCGGCGAGGTCGCCGAGGCCGCGACCCTGCTCTGGGACAGCTGGGAGGACGACGCGGAGATCCGCGACCGGGCCACCGGCCGCTTCCTCGACCGCGACAAGCTGCACTACGCCGACTACCGGGGCACCACCTTCTCCGTCCGCGGCCCCTCCACCGTCCCCCGGCCCCCGCAGGGCCACCCCGTCATCGTGATCGACGCGACCGACCGGGCCGTACGGGAAGTGGCGGCGGCGCACGCGGACGTCGCGCTCGTCCGGGCCACCCGCCCGGAGACGGCGGGCGCGGCGCGCGCGGAGCTGCGCGCACTCGCCGGCACCCACGGGCGCGACCCGGACCGGCTGCGGGTGCTCGCCTCCCTCCCAGCGGAGCTGTATGCGTCCGGTGACGCCGTGCGGCTGGCCGGCCGACTGGGGGAGTGGTACGCGGACGGCGCGGCCGACGGCTTCCACCTGCGGCTCGCCGACCCGCCCCGGGACCTGCCGCTCCTGGTGGACGGCACGGTCCCGGTACTCCAGCACCGGTGCCTGCTGCGCCGCTTCTACCCGGGGGCGACCTTGCGCGAGCACCTCGGGCTGCCGCGGCCGGTCAATCGGCACGTCCGGGTGCGGGAGTCGGTGTGAGGGGCCGCGGGCGCGGGGGACGGGCGCGTTTCCGTGGGGGGCGGCCGGTTCTGTGCGGAGAGGGGCGGGGGGTGGTCGTCCGTACGTGGCGTCAGGCCGTCTCCGCCCACCGGGCGAGCGTTCGGAGGCGCGGCCCGGCCTCGCGCGGGGAGGGCCGGGGGTTCGTCCGTACGCGTCGTCAGGCCGCCTGCATCCGCCGAGAGAGCGCTCGGGAGTGCACTCCCGCTCCGTGCGGAGGCGGCCGACGGCTCGTCCGTACGCGTCGTCAGGCCGTCGCCGCCCACCAAGAGAGCGCCCACCCGCGCACCCCCGCTCCGTACGGAGGCGACCGAGCGCCCGCCCGTACGCGCTACCCGGCCGCCCCCACCCACCAAAAGGAGCCCGCATGAGCAGCACCCGTCGGCGCGGCCCCGACCGCCCCCGGACCCTGCACCTCGCCGCCCACTTCCCCGGCGTCAACAACACCACCGTCTGGGCCCCGGCGCCGCCCGGGCAGCGGGCCTGCGGGGGACCGGCCGGGGCCCGGCGCCCGCCCTTCGACAGCCAGATCGCCTTCGCGTCCTTCGCGCACCTGGCCCGCACCGCCGAACGCGGCCTGTTCGATTTCTTCTTCCTCGCCGAGGGGCTGCGGCTGCGCGAGCACAAGGGGCGCATCCACGACCTGGACGTCGCCGGGCGTCCCGAGGCGATCACCGTGCTGAGCGCCCTCGCGGCGGTCACCGACCGGCTGGGCCTGGCCGCCACCATGAGCACGACGTTCAACGAGCCCTACGAGCTCGCCCGGCGGCTGGCCACCCTGGACCACCTCAGCGCGGGCCGCGCCGCCTGGAACGTCGTCACCACCTCCGACGCGTTCACCGGCGAGAACTTCCGGCGCGGCGGCTTCCTCCCGTACGCCGAGCGCTACACGCGCGCCGCCGAGTTCGTCGCCGTGGCCCGGGCGCTGTGGGACTCCTGGCCGGGGCGGGGCGGGCCGCAGCCGGTGAGCCACGACGGCCCGCACTTCTCGGTCGAGGGCTACTTCACGCTGCCGCGCAGCCCGCAGGGCCACCCCGTCGTCATCCAGGCGGGCGAATCCGCCGAGGGACGGGACTTCGCCGCAGCCACCGCCGACGTGATCTTCAGCCGGTACCACGGGCTGGAGGCGGGCCGCGCCTTCTCCTCCGACGTCAAGGGGCGGCTGGCCGCGCACGGCCGCGACCGGGACTCGCTGAAGATCATGCCCGGGGTCAGCTTCGTCCTCGGCGACACCGCCGCCGAGGCCCGGGAGAAGGCCGCCGAGATCCGCCGTCAGCAGGTCTCGCCGCAGACCGCGCTCCTCACCCTGGAACAGGTCTGGGGCCTCGACCTGTCCGGATACGACCCCGACGGCCCGCTCCCCGACCTCGATCCGGACCCGGACGGTGAACTGGCCCAAGGCCGGGTCCGCATCACCGACCGGAAGACGATCGCCGACCGCTGGCGGGAACTGTCGCGCGCCAAGGGCCTGTCCATCCGGGAAACCGTCATCGAGACCACCGGCCGGCAGACCTTCGTCGGAACGCCGCAAACCGTCGCCGAGGAGATGGCCACCCACTTCCGCGCCGGTGCCGCCGACGGCTTCATCCTCATCCCGCACCTCACGCCCGAGGGGCTGGACGACTTCGTGGACCAGGTGGTGCCGCTCCTCCAGGAGCGCGGCGTCTTCCGCACGGAATACGAGGGGACGACGCTGCGCTCCCACCTGCGGCTGCCGGACCCCGCCCGCCCCTTATGGGAAAATTGACCGATATGACGATGTGGCGGCAGCGGGCGGTCGGCACACGTCATGAGAACTGCGATCAGGAAACGAGCGTGATGAGCACCATGAGCACGGGCAGCACCGGAACGCCCCACGGCACGCGGGAACAGCAGGCCGACGGCGGGTCCGGCGACGCGCGGGAACAGCAGGCCACCGGAGGGGCCGGTGACGCGCGGCGGGCCTGGGAGGAGTGGCGCGAGCGGCGCGTCGAGCAGGTGGCCCGGCCGTACGGACCGCTCGCGCTGACCGGCACCCACTGGCTCGACGACTACCCGGACGGCCGCATCGACGGCGTCCCCGGCCTGTGGCGCGCGGACGGCGACGCGGTGGTGCTGAAGGCGGACGCCGCCGAGGAACTGACCGTCGACGGCCGCCCCCTGGACGGCGAGGTCCGCCTCACCCCGGACGACGCCCCCGAACGGGCCCGCGTCACCCACGGCCGGCGCCACCTGCCGGTCCTGCGCCGCGAGGGCGTGTGGGGCGTGCGGGACTTCGACCCGGCCGCCCCGGCCCGCCGCGCCTTCGCCGGGATCGACGCCTTCGACCACGACGACCGCTGGGTGCTGCCGGGCCGCTTCCTGCCGTACGGCCAGGACCGCACGGTCCGGGTGGAGAACGCCGACGGGCGGCACCGCGGCCTCGGCCTCGCCGGGGAACTCGTCTTCACCGTCGACGGCACCGAGCACCGGCTGCACGTCGCGGTGGAGGGCGACGGCTCGCTGTGGGCGGTGCTGGCCGACGCCACCAGCGGCACGGACAGCTACCGCTTCCGGTTCCTGTACACCCCGGCCCCCGCCTCGGACGGCACGGTCACCGTGGACCTCAACCGCACCCAACTGCCGCCCTGCGCCTTCGCCGACCACTTCATCTGCCCCTTCCCGCCGCCGGGCAACACGCTGCCGTTCGCCCTGCGCGCGGGCGAGCGGAACCTCTCCGCGCCCTGAACCATCCTGAGCGGAACCTCTCGGCACCCTGAACCACCCCGAGCGCGGTGCTCCGCCCCCGAGCGCACTTCTCCGCCCCCGAGCGGAACCTCTCTCCGCCCTGACGCGTCCAAGCCCCGACCGAGGGGGTCAACCACGGTCCCGGCCGAGCCGACCAGAGCCGCCGGGGCCGTGGGATCCACCACGATCGCAGTGGGCCACGAGGGCCTACGGTTCCGCCGCGCCCGCGCTGTCCCGCCCCGTCCGCCACCTCCGCACCGTCCCCCGCTCCCGTCCCGAACGGCACGGTGCTGACCGCCGTACGTCCGAAGGTGTGCGGCACGGTGCGGACATGTTCGGAGCGCGTCCGGAACATGTCTGACGATGCGCGGATATACCCGTCGTACGTCTGAAAGGTGCCCTTGCGGCATTGAGGGACGGGCCCCGAGACTCCCGAGCAGCGCTTGTCAGGGGCACGGGGAACCGGATCTGCGGCGTCCTGATGTGGGTGCTGTGCGTGCCTCCGGCTGCGCCTCACGGATCCGCCCACCGGCGGACCCACGCATCCCCTCGGAGGAACACGTGAGCAACGAGCGCACCGCACCCTTCGGCGGCACCCCCAGACGCGTCCGCCTGATCGCCGTCGCGTCCGGCCTGGCCGCGATCGGCGCCTTCGCCCTGCCGACCGCCCACGCCGGCGAAGCCGTCACCTACAGCACCGCCCGGCTCTCCGCGGCGAGCGCCGCCGTGCGGTCGGCGGACGTCGCGGGCACCGCCTGGACCGTCGACGAGAAGACCCGCACCCTCGTCGTCACCGCGGACAGCACCGTCACCGACGCCGAGATCGCCAAGATCCGGCGCACCGCCGGCGCCAACGCGGGGGCGGTGCGCGTGGAACGCACCCCCGGCACGTTCCGCAAGCTGATCTCCGGTGGCGACGCGATCCACGCGACGAGCTGGCGCTGCTCGCTCGGCTTCAACGTCCGCAGCGGCAACACGTATTACGTGCTCACCGCGGGCCACTGCACGGAGGGCGACCCACCGTGGTACGCCAACGCCGCGCACACCACGAGCATCGGCCCGACCGTCGACTCCAGCTTCCCGGGCAACGACTACGGCCTGGTGAAGTACACCAACACCAGCCTGTCCCACGAGGGGACGGTCGGCGGCCAGGACATCACCCGCGCTGCCACCCCGTCCGTCGGCCAGAACGTCACCCGCCGCGGATCCACCACCGGCACCCACAGCGGCCGGGTCACCGGCCTGAACGCCACCGTCAACTACGGCGGCGGCGATGTCGTCTCCGGCCTGATCAAGACCACCGTCTGCGCCGAACCCGGCGACAGCGGCGGCCCGTTGTACTCCGGCAGCACGGCGCTGGGCCTCACCTCCGGCGGCAGCGGCGACTGCGACTCGGGCGGGACGACGTTCTTCCAGCCGGTCACCGAGGCGCTCAACGCGTACGGGGTGAGCGTCTACTGACCCCTGAGGCGGCGGGGCGCCGACGACCTCGCGTGCCCCGGCGCCTCGCCGAGCTTCGAGCTTCGAAAGGTCCTGTTCCCGGACCTCCTACGGGGATTCCGGCGCCCGGGATCCGTCCCGTCCGCGTCGGCGGAATCCCCGCCGGGCTCCCCGAGTCCGGCACCGAGCACCCCACAGTCCTGCGGCCAGCAGAGGTACGGCCCCCGTTCGCTTCGGCGGACGGGGGCCGATTCCTTCCGCCGGACCGAACCCGCTCCCTTCCGCCGGACCGGCCCCGCCCCGTCCGTTCCGCTCTCGGTTTCGGCGGCAGCTCTCGACCGTTCCACGGGGCGGGCATACCGTGGTGAGGTCGGGCGACTCGGACAGCCGGGGGTCGTGATGGTCGAGGAACTGGTGGGCGCGGTCGTGGCGGCGGGGGCGGCGGGGGTGGTGTACCTCCTGGCGGCGGCCCGGGTTGTCAAGCAGTACGAACGCGGTGTGGTCTTCCGGTTGGGACGGCTGACGTCCTCGGTGCGCGGACCGGGCTTCACCATGATCGTTCCGGGCGTCGACCGGATGCGTAAGGTCAACATGCAGATCGTGACGATGCCGGTGCCCGCACAGGAAGGCATCACCCGCGACAACGTCACCGTCCGGGTCGACGCGGTGGTGTACTTCAAGGTCGTGGACGCCGCCGACGCGGTGGTGGAGGTCGAGGACTACCGCTTCGCCGTCTCCCAGGTCGCCCAGACCTCGCTGCGCTCGATCATCGGCAAGAGCGACCTGGACGACCTGCTGTCCAACCGCGAGAAGCTCAACCAAGGGCTCGAAGTGATGATCGACAGCCCGGCGCTGGGGTGGGGCGTGCAGATCGACCGCGTCGAGATCAAGGACGTTTCCTTGCCCGAGACGATGAAACGCTCGATGGCACGGCAGGCGGAGGCCACCCGCGACCGCCGGGCCCGCGTCATCAACGCCGACGCCGAGCTCCAGGCGTCCAAGAAACTGGCCGAGGCCGCCCAGCAGATGTCCGAGACCCCGGCGGCCCTCCAACTGCGCCTGCTCCAGACGGTGGTGGCGGTGGCGGCCGAGAAGAACTCCACGCTCGTCCTGCCGTTCCCGGTCGAGCTGCTGCGCTTCCTGGAACGCTCCGGCCTCCAGGCCGAGGCGCGCACGGCGGCGTACGAACGGGTGGCCGCGTCCCGGGAGCCCGCCGAGCCGGAACCGGCCGTTGCGCCCCGTGAGTCCGTCGAGCCGGAGCCGTCCGCCTCCGTGGAGGGCGCGCCCCGCGACGAGGTCCCGCTTCCGGTGGAGGGACCGCACCGCGCCGGGGAACCCGGGAGCGCCCCCGAGGCCAAGGCCTCGCCCCGGGTCCGGGGCCCGCTCCCGGCGGACGACCCGCACCGGGTGGGCGGTCCGCTTCCCGATCCGCTTCCCGCGGAGAGGACGCCCCCGGACGCGGACGGACTGCCGGAGCCGGACCGGCTGCCGGGACGCGACCGGCTGCCCGAGCCGGAGGACATGCCGTAGAGGCGGGCCGGTGGCTCGCCGTCCGTGACGCGACCGCCATGACGGCCGGCCACCGGCCCGCGCGGGGAACGCCCGCTCGCGATACCGGCAAGAGGCGCCCGACAGAACGAGCACCGACGTTCCGCGCCCCCAAGGGCCGTCAACCCGCTGACCACCGTGGCCGTGCCCTGCCAACCGCACGGCTCCGGCACACCCCACCACAGGAGCGCACCCCGCCCAACTACAGGCGCAAAGAAGCAATATGGCGCGCCGCCGCCCCACCGCCCCACTACCTCACTCCCGTGTACCACGAGTGAGGCTGGGAATGCTGACGGTGAGTATTGGCATGGACGCGCCTTGCGTGGCAACGTGGCCGCGCGGGACGGCGGTTCGTGCCCTGTCCTGTCCCGTGACCTTCTCCGGGCTCTCCGAGGGCGCGCGTCGCCCGGGTCCGTGCGCCTCCTGCGGCCGTTCCCCTCCGGTGACGTACGGCCTCCGTGCGCACTCCTGGTCCGCGCGTCCGGGTCCTCGCGGGACGGCAAACGACCTCCACCAAGGACAGGGAAGTGTCCCGCATGGAAACGACACGCAGCACGGAATCCACCAGCGCGCGACCGGTCCGCCGGAGCGCGGCCGTACGGCGCGCGGTCCTGACCGGGGCGGCGGCCTTGACGCTCGCGGTGGGCGACCTCGGCCCCGCCCCCGCCGGCGCTTCCCCGGCCCCCGCCCCGTCCGCCGCCGCTCCGTACGTCACCCCGGCGGAGCTCGTCTCCCGGCTCCCCGTCCGCACCGCGGGCTGGTATTACGCGAAGGGGACCGGGAAACCGGTGGTCAACGTCCTGGACGCGGCATCGGCCCGGGCGGTACGGGCGAAGGGCGGCGAGGCGAGGGTCGTACGGCACTCGCTCGCCGAACTCGACGATGCCCGCCGGACGCTGAAGGCCGACGCGACGATCCCGGGCACCTCCTGGTCGGCGGACCCGAGGAGCAACAAGATCCAGGTCACCGCCGACCGCACGGTCAAGGGCGCCCGGCTGGCGCGGCTCACCGAGGTCGTCGCCCGACTCGGCGACAAGGCCCACCTCCGCAAGGTACGCACCACCTTCAGGCCGTTCATCGCCGGAGGCGATGCCATCTGGGGCACCGGCCACCGCTGTTCGCTGGGCTTCAACGTCGTCAAGGACGGCCGGCCCTACTTCCTGACGGCGGGGCACTGCGGCAAAGCCGTCCGGGAATGGTCCGCGGAGCACGGCGGCACGCCGATCGGCGTCACCGAGCAGTCCTCGTTCCCCGGCGTGGACCACGCGCTGGTGAAGTACACGAGCCGGCAGCCGCACCCGAGCGAGGTCGACCTCCACGACGGCACCACCCAGCGGATCACCCGGGCCGGAGAGGCGGAGATCGGCCAGGACGTCCGCAGCAGCGGCAGCACCACCGGCGTCCAGGACGGCGTGGTCACCGGCCTCGACGAAACCGTCAACTACGAAGAGGGCACGGTCGAGGGCCTGATCAGGGCCACCATGTGCGCCAAACCCGGCGACAGCGGCGGCGCCCTCTTCGCGGACGACGTGGCCCTCGGCCTGACCTCAGGCGGCACCGGCACCTGCGCCGACGGCGGCGAGACCTTCTTTCAGCCGGTCCCGAAGGCCTTGGGGGCTTATGGGGCGCGGATCGGGTGAGGGGCGGGGGTGTTTTGTGGGGCGGCTTATCGGTGGGTGCTCCGCTCAGTGAAGTCGACGATTCGTAATGCTCGATGTTTCCTGACGTCCCGTGCGTTGCCACGGCCGTCCCACGGAGATCACGGTGCGGTAAGCACACTCCGGACCCGCTCGTTGAAGTCTGCGACCAGTGGGTCCTTTCCGAACGGCACCATCCTCTTCTGCAAGTCCTGTACCGCTTCGACGCACCGTGACGATTTCACCCGCCGAGTGAGGTCCAGCGTCCGGACCGCGGCGGCATGCGCGGCCTCAAGATTTCGCCGCTGCAAGTGGGAAACGGTCACAGAGGCATGGGACATGGCGCCGCGTCGCGCCCGATTCTGCTTTCGGGAATGGGCAATCGAACGTTGCGCGTTCTCCTCCGCAAGTGCGGGCTGCCCGAGATCGCGGAAGGCGTTGGCCCACTCGCCGCCCAGGTATGCGGGGTCGATGAACTTCGCCCATTCCGGCTCTGTCGCCAGGTCGATACGCGTGGAAGCGGTCTGTGCCTCATGGAGGGCGTGGGCCGCGGCCCTCTGCTCCCCAAGGACCGCCAGGGCGCGAGCTTCCAGTGTCCACAGATCGGCCAGACATGCGTCCGAATGCGATTTTCGAAGGCCCTGCCGCCCGGCCTGGGCGAGTCGACGCCCTTCACCCGGGTGACCGAGCAGCGTCGCCTGATCGGCCATGCCTGCCAGGACATGCGCGCCCAGTGGCGCATCCTCGCTTTCCTCGGCCAGCCGGAGGGCCTGGATGAGATACCGCTGGGCCGTGCCCTGTTCACCGGAGTCGAAAGCCATCCAGCCCAGGAGGTACACCTGCTCGGAGGCAGCGACGAGAAGGGCCTTGCGTACGTCTTCGCCGTACGTGCGCCGCAACAGCGGGAAGACGTGCTGGTTCATGTACGCGGTCAGCGCGAGCCGCCCGGAGCCGCCGCCCTGAAAGATGTCCATCTTCTGGAAGACGGAGAACATGTTCTTTACCGCTGTCACATCTTCCAACCTGACGCGTCGGTTGACGAGTGGTGGTGGGGTTTCGTCCTGGTCCAAGGTGTTCAAAAGCCAGTCACGGGACGGCCCGATTCCCGCGACCGCTGCGAAAGGTGTCCCTGCGAGGAATGTCCGCCTGTCCACGTCGGCTCTCCCAAGATCGGTAACTGCCTCGACCGTCGCTCTCCACGATGAGTGGTAGTTCAGTGCCCGGTCAATGTCGGGTGCCTCGCCGAACCCAAGATCGTAGGTGGTCACACGGAAGCCGGCGCGGCCGGAAAATGCGTCTGCCAAGATCGCTGGAATCGGTGGCCGGGGTACTTCTCCACGCAACCACCTCAACACGCTGGCCCCATCCGAGCAAATGTGGGAATATCCCCGCTCGGCCGCCATGTGTTGCACGACTTGGGCGAGCGCTCGGTTGCTCCATTTCGAACGCTTGAGCCAATGAGCCAGTGCGACGTTTGGTTCCTTTTTCTTCACGGCCGCTTACCGCGCAATCTTTCGTCTGTGGAAAGGCGAAGGGTTGGTGAATTCACAACGGTTCACAACCCCTTGCCACGCTACCGCCGTGCCCCGGACGGCAGTTGGCTTACTGCAAGGAGATTCCACTGCACGGACGAATGAAAGGGGTGGTGTGGTGACCTATCGCGAAGGCGCAGTCGTAAAAGACGCCGCCACAGGGCTCGTGGGTGAGGTGGTTCGAGTGGACCATGACGCCGATCTGGCCTGGCTGAGGTATCTGGGCGGAACGTACGAGTGGCAGGCGCGGGGCACGATGCTGCGGCTGGCGAGTGCCGTGGAGCGCGCGCGGGCGGGGTGCGGGGTGGCGCGGTGATCGGCGGGTGGGCGATGGACACCGTCACGCGTGCCGTGGGCCGGGTCGTCGGGCGGGCCGACGCGGCGCTTCTCGTGGTCGAGGCGGCCACCGCCAAGGCGACCACCAAGTCGAGGGGCTGGCAGTGGCTGGCGAGTCCGTTCTCATTGCGCCCGGCGACCCGGGACGAGTACGAGACGGCGATGGCGCGGAGGGACGAGGGCCAGGCGGCAACGGCGCGGAGGGACGAGTGCCCATCGGCGTCGGCACAGAGGGGCGGATTCGATGGTGTACGTGCCGTTTACCGAGAAGGATTTGGACGCCTGGCTGTACGAGGCCCGGCCGGTCGCGGGGTGCCGGACCTGCGAGGAGGAGTGGGAGCGGCGGCGGAAGGCGCTCGCCGAGAGGGATGGGTGGGGCGCCTTCGCGGCGAGTCAGGCGATCCGCAGGCATCCCGGGCACTCCGGGTGCCGGTGAGGCGGGCGTGGTGATCCGGGAGGAGGACATCCGGGAGGAGGGCACACGCACGCCGCCCCCACCGGCCGGCCTCGCGCCCTCGGAGTCCGGTGGTCCCGTCTACCGCGTGCCCGCCGGGCAGGCGGTGCCGCCCTGCCGAAGGCCGTGTGCCGTGTGCGAGGCGGCGGGCCGGCAATGACGAGAACCGGCTCCGGACGCCTTCTCTCTCGTCCGGAGCCGGTCGGCCGGGGAGGCCGGGGTGGGGCGGTGCGGGGGTCGATCAGAACTCGAAGACCCGGCCCTTGCCGTCGATCATCGCGCAGGCGTTGGCGAAGGTGTGCTCGTACGAGACGCGGTTGCCTTCCCAGACGCCCTGCGCCGTGACCGTGATCGGCGCCCATTCCTTCGTACACACACGGTCGGAGGGCGCGTGCGTGACGGCGGTGAAGTCGCCCTTGAGCGCGCGCAGTTCGTTGCAGGCGCCGCGCGGGTCGGGGTGGGTGCCGGACGGGGTCGGGGCGCAGGTGAGGGTCACCGCGCGCTGGGCCGTCGTGGTCGCCGCGCTCTCGCCCGGGCCGACGGTGAGCACCAGCGCCGAGGGCGCGTACAGGCTCATCGGCCGCGCCTGCTCGGTGGCCCGGACGGTCTGGGTGGGCTGGGTGGACGAGGTCGGCTGGGCCTGGGCGGTGGTGGCCGCCAGCCCCCCTGCGACCAGCGCGGCGCCCAGCGTGATTCCCCCAAGGATGTACCGCATTTCGAACACTCCCTTGCTCGGAATTGCAGATATCGGACGGGAGTGTGTCTCAAGGGCGCACGGAAAGCACATCGATCGATCGCTTTCAGTCATTGGTTGAAAGCGGTGGGTAGTGGCGCGAACGCGGTGTGGTGGGGGACACAGGGGTGTGCGGCACCCGTGTGACCAGCGGGAAAGGGGCGTGCGTTCGGCGTCCGGCGCCTTCCGGTCGCGGGAACTCGTCAGCGCGCCGGACGCGTGGCTTCCGCGGACCGTTCCGGAGCCGGTGGGGAATGGCCGAACTGCGTGGCCAGGGGGTCGTTACCGGGGGTCACCGGACGCCCGTGGGACAGGTTCTGGCGGTCTTTTGTTGGGGGGTTGTTCGGTTTTCGGGCAGTGCTGATCAGGTGCCCTCCTCTTGTCGAGTCGGCGCTGACGGGAGCGGGGTGCGGGGTGTGAGGGGCGGAGGGCGCCGTTGCTGATGGGAGCCGGGCCGGGTTGTGGTAGCGCGAACCCCTGGTGCTCAAGGAGCAGTTAGGATCATGTTTGATCGTTATTGGGCGGGCTGTCGACTGGCTCGCCGACCAGCTCTGACGCATCCGATGTGACATCCGATGTGACCGTTTCGGCGGCGCCCACCGGTTTTCCTGGGGGTGCCGCCGGCCCGTATCCGCCGTTGTCGAAAGGGATTCCCGTGCCGCACACGGAATCCGCGCCCGCCGTGCGCAAGTCCCGCTCTCAGGCCGTGCTGGACAACCTCTTCGGTTCCACTGCCCTGTTCATGGCCGCCTCCGTTGTCTGTTTCACCCTCGTGACCAAGAAATATCCGGAGGCCGGACACGAGTGGGGGTGGATTTCCTACGCCGGTGGATTCGTGCCGCCGGTGATCGCCGGGTTGTGGTGCGCGGTGGCGCGCCGCCGTCCCGGAACGGGGGCCGCGGTCGCCGCCGTACTCCTGGCCGTATTCGGAGTTCTGCACTGGTTCACGCAGGCCTGACGGCCCGGCGGCGGTCTGCCGCCGAGCCCCGGGACCCCAAGACCTCGACGAGGGGGGAGAGGCGAAGCGGGACCGGCCCGGCCTCTGCTTCCCGCCCGGGGTCGGTTCGGCGGCCGACTCGCCGCATGTACGCCCAGGATGGGGGAGGCCCTGGCGCCCCTCGTACCTGTCGGCCGGAGCCGGAGGCGATGGGGACGGGGTAGGGGTGGGGGCTGACAGAGCAAGGTGATCGAAGAGGGTCCGGCCGGGGTTCCGCTTCTCCCGCTACCGCCGATCCAGTTCCGGCAGGCCGGCCATCAGGGCGCGCAGGGCGTGCACGACCAGGTCGGCGGGGTTCGGCTCGGGTGCCGCGGCGCCTTCCGGTGTTGTCGGCGGCTCCCATTCGGCCCACGTCTCCACCGCGACCCGCATCGCCGTGTTCGCCGCCGCCGCCGCGAGCCGTACCGCCATCGGGTCGGCGGTCGTCATCCGTGTGAGGACGGGGATCAGGGCTTCCTCTGACTCGTGGTGGGCGCGGTGCCAGACGGCCCGCAGCGCCGGGTCCGTTCGCATGGCGCGCAGGAGGCCGCGTGTCCAGCGCAGGGCTTCCGCGGCCCGTTCGTCGACGGGGGTGAGGGAGCGGCGCGCCGTGTGTTCCAGGGCTTCGCGGACGGGGAGCCGTTCGGTGTCGTCGGCCAGGCGTTCCAGGTCGGCGAGCCACTGGCGGACGCCCATCGCGAGCAGCGGCGCGACCGCGTCCTCCTTGGTGCGGAAGTAGCGGTAGAAGGTGCGCAGCGCGACGCCCGAGGCGCGGGCGATCTCCTCGGCGGTGACCGGGCCGGGGGTCCCGGCGGTGCCGGTGCCGTCGGCCGGGGTGCCGCGTTCGGCGAACAGGGCCGCCGCGGTGCGGGCGATCTCCAGTTGGGTCGCGGCCTTGCGCCGCTCGGTGAGGGAGGTGGCGGGGGCGGGGCGCGGTGCGGTGGGCATGGACACAGCTTACGGGCCCTGGGTGACGGAGTGGCGTGACGTGCTTGGGTGGCACAACGTGCCACTTGGGCGTACGGTGCATGGAGTCGGTAGGCGTGCCACGGGTCGTACGGCGAGGGAGCCCTCGCGCCCGAGGCGTCCGGGGGAGCCCCGGCTCAAGAACAAGGGAGAACGCCATGAGCGCCATGCAGCGCTTCGAGGGCCGCCGTGCTCTGATCACCGGCGCCGGGTCGGGCATCGGCCAGGCCACCGTCCACCGGATCCTCGCGGAGGGCGGCCGGGCCGTGGCCCTGGACATCAACGAGGCGGGCCTGAAGGCCACCGCCGACCGCGCCGCAGCGGACGGCGCCGGGGACCGGCTCACCACCCTGACCTGCGACATATCGGACGAGGCGGCGGTCCGGGCGGGCGTCGCGTCCGCCGTCGAGACGCTCGGCGGCCTGGACGTGCTGGTCAACGCGGCGGGCATCCTGCGCTCCGCGCACACCCACGAGACCACCCTCGACTTCTTCAACAAGATCATCTCGATCAACCTGACCGGGACCTTCCTGATGATCCGCGAGTCGCTGCCCGCCCTCCTGGAGGGCCAGGAGCCGGTCGTGGTGAACTTCAGCTCCACCTCCGCCTCGTTCGCGCACCCCTACATGGCGGCGTACGCGGCCAGCAAGGGCGGCATCCAGTCGATGACGCACGCCATCGCGAGCGAGTACGCCAAGCGGGGGCTGCGGGCGGTGTGCGTGGCGCCGGGTTCCATCCAGTCCGGCATGACCTCCGACCCGGGGCTGCCCGCGGACGCGGACATGAGCCTGTTCGTCAAGCTCGCGCCGGCGCTCGGCGAAGGGTTCGCGGGCCCGGAGACGGTCGCGGGCGTGATCGCGATGCTCGCCTCGCGCGACGGGGCGTTCGTCACCGGCACGGAGATCCGCATCGACGGCGGCACGCATATGTGAGGTGTGGGGCCACCTGGAAGGGGGGCCGCCTGGGCTCCGGTGCGGGGCCGCTCCCGGGAGCGGCCC